>JAGLDM010000452.1 GCA_023145595.1 Flavobacteriaceae bacterium
TTCCTCTCTTTCCAACTGCTATTTTGACTTTTGTTTTGAACGACAAACAAAATCCGTTGCCCCAAAACCATCCTATAAAATTAGAAGTTTGGGATGCGAAAGGCAAATTGGTTTACAAAAAAAACAAAAAAATTAAAGCAAATAGATTTTCTAAATTTTCAATTTCAACATCAGAAAATGCGCCCACAGGAAATTGGGAGGCAGTTGTTTCTGTTGGAGGTATATCCTTCAGCAAACAGTTACCTGTTGAAACCATTAAACCAAATCGCTTAAAAGTAAAAATTGATTTTGAAGACGAGGTTTTAGTTGCATCAAAACCACTCAAAGGAAAATTAAATATAAAATGGTTGCACGGAGCACCAGGTAAAAATTTAAAAGCATCGGTTAAAGTAAAGTTTTCTGAAACGAAAGCAGGGTTTAAAAAGTTTGAGGAATATGTGTTCAACGATCCTATTCGTTCTTTTAGTACGGAGGAAATAACTGTTTTTGAAGGGCAAGTAGATACTAATGGAGAAGCAAAAATCACAAAAAAACTTAATATTGAAAACCAAGCTCCAGGGATGTTACGAGCGTCTTTTTTTACGAAAGCATTTGAAAAAGGAGGCGATTTTTCTATGGATGTCTTTTCAAAAAAATATGCGCCATACACTTCTTTTGTAGGTTTAAAATCTCCAGAGCCAAAAGCATATGGTTCTTTTTATACAGATGAAAATGTAACCTTTGATATTGCAACAGTAAGTGCAGAAGGAAAACCGCTTAGCAGAAAAAATTTAGAAGTTAAAATTTACAGAATAGAATGGCGATGGTGGTGGAGTTCTTCTTATGATGATTTGTCTTCATATGTTGGAAGCGAATTTAAGTTACCATATAAGTCATTTAAAATAAGTTCAAATTCCCATGGAAAAGCAGCAATCAATATTAATATTCCAGATGATGAAGGAGGCAGATATTTGATTCGGATTACAGATAAAGAAAGTGGTCACTCAACAGGAAGAACGGCTTATTTTTATAGAAATTGGTGGCAAAGACCTTCAGATTCTAATCAGGAGGCAGCAAATATGCTGATTTTTTCTGCGGATAAAGAATCCTAT
>JAGLDM010000453.1 GCA_023145595.1 Flavobacteriaceae bacterium
CAATTTTACTTGACTTTTCATTTTTCATTTTTTAGGTTACAGGGAACTTATTATATAATTACCTTTTGTTATTTTACTCCAAGTTATTAATTTCTAATACAGGACAAAACTACATTCTTTCATTCAAATCACAAACTATCATTTCACAACTCCTTAATCACAAAAATATAAACAGGATAATGGTCACTATACCCACCTGTAAACGTATTAGTACTCGACCAACTTCTGTAAGGGTAGCCTTTATACTTCCCCTTTTTCTGAGTTAAATAATCGGGATTGTAAATTCCGGCTTTATAAAAAGTAAAGTCGCTATATTCTTTTGTACACCAATTTTCAGACAATATAATTTGATCAAATAGATTCAATTGATCTCGAAATCCCAATGTTCCCAATCCCTTTTTAAACATTTTTTCGAATGGATTGTATAAACTGTTTTCTGATAATTCTTCTTTTGAATCAACCGTTTTTAAAATTTTCTTAAACGAATTTTCTGTCGGATTATCATTAAAATCACCCAATGTAATAATCTTCGCGCTGGGTTCTGCTTGTCGAATTTCATCCAATATTTTCACATTTAATTCTGCTGATTTCTCTCTTAAACGTGCTGATTTCTGTTTACCTCCTCGTTGAGATGGCCAATGATTTACAATAATATGAATAAGTTCATCGTCTAAATAACCAGACACCAATAACTGGTCTCGCGTTTTTATCCGATAGCCTTTTTGATTAAAAGCAGAAACCTGATAGGCTTTAAATTCAATGGGGTCAAAGAGTGCTTTTTTATAAAGTAGAGCCACATCTATTCCGCGCCAATCGGGAGAATCTATATGTACATAATCGTAATCCCCATTTTTCAGAAAAGGATTGTTAATGAGATCCTCTAGCACAGCGCTATTTTCAATTTCTGCCAGTCCAATAATAGCCGGACTGCTTTTCGCCGTTTCTTTTCCAATTTCAGAAAGCACTTGAGCCATATTTTCAATTTTGTTCCAATAAGCAGTAGATTGTTCCGTTTTTAGTTGCATTATCGGACTATTTTCATCTCGGGTATTCGGATCGTTGATGGTGTCAAATAGATTTTCTACGTTGTAAAATGCAATGGTGTTTATTTTGTATTCCGTTTTTTCCTTTTGAGAAAAGCACATGAATGTAAACATTAGACTTAAAAAAGTTACATTCAGCTGTTTCATCTCCTGGAAATTCATAGTTATAAATGGTTTTGTCTTTTAACACCTACAGAGTTTTTGAAACCCTGCAGGATAGATTTAGAGATTCCTCCGCTACGGTCGGAATGACATTCTATTTAACCTCACGAATTAAGTAAATATAACTCGGAAAGTGATCGCTATATCCTCCTGTATAGTTTCCATAAGAAAAACTTCTTTTTGGATAGCCTTTGTAGCGTCCATGCTGTGTAATTAAAAATTTAGGGTTGAAAATATTCGCTTGATACAATTTATATGTATCATAGTTTTTAGTTGTTGTAACCAATTGTGAACTCACAATTAGTTGGTCAAACAAATTAATATTATCTCTATAACCCGCCGTATTTAATCCTTTTGCAAACATATTTTCATACGGATTGTACAAGTCGTTTTCTTCTACATCTTCTTTATCCTTCTTTTTTTTCAAAATATTTTTAAAACTCGATTCAATGGGGTCGTCATTAAAATCGCCCATCGTTATAATCTTGGCGTTTGGTGAAGTTTCTCTAATTTCTGCCATAATTTTCAAGTTCAATTCCGCGGCTTTTTCTCTAAAAGGAATACTTCTAGCACCTCCTCTTTTTGATGGCCAATGATTCACAATAATATGAATCAGTTCTCCGTCCAAATAACCAACAACCAATAATTGATCTCGTGTAAAAACACGTTCGCCTTCTTTTGTGTAAATTTTTAATTCATAATTTTTATGGTGAGTCGGCTTGAAATAACGTTCTTGATACAACAAAGCAACATCAATTCCGCGTTTATCTGGAGATTCATAATGAATAAAACGATAGTCCTTTTGTTTTAAGTCTTTTCCGTTTATCAAGTCTTTTAAAACAGTATCATTTTCTATTTCTACTACCCCAATAATGGCCGGACTATCATTCGCTTTTTCCAAACCAATTTGAGCAATTACACTTCCCAATCGTTCAATTTTATCAGAATAAACTTTTGCCTTGTTTGTTTTTAATTCCATGATCGGACTCGCCTCATCATTCTTGGCAGGATTGTTAATCGTGTCGAATAAATTTTCGAGATTATAAAAAGCGACAGTTCTTATTTTATACTGTTTTTCCTGACAAAACATAGAATTTCCAATGAATAAAAGGGACACTAAAACGATTCGAATTAGATACATGAGTAAAGAGTGTTTTCAATAGCAATTACACAAAAATAGCAACAAATTATTAGTAAAGAGACGATTAACTTAAAAAGAATGTCTGATTATCATAAAAAACTGTATTTTAGATGCATAGAAAATTGCTTCTAATTAAATTTTAACGGTACAAACGCATGAGGATTGCTATGATCTCCTTGTTCTGCGGGTTGCTAGTATTTTCATCGTACTCTCAATCTTTGGGCGGTGTTAATGGAACTATTTCTGATAGTTATTCAACCGAACCTATTAACGAGGTTTCGGTTAGTATACGTGGAACAAAAATTCAAACCATTACAAATATTGAAGGGCGTTTTACGCTACAGAATATCCCTCTTGGAGAACAAATTCTTCAATTGAAAATTGATGGTTATAATTCTCAAAACTTCCCGATAACCATCTTGGGAGGAACTACAATTGATTTGGGTGAAATTCATTTTCAAGAAATTATTGTTGAACAAAATGATTTAAGTGTTATTTCACTTTCTGATGATGAATTGGACGATGATGAGGGAGGTGCAGACAATACCGCTGGTTTATTGCAATCGTCTCGTGATGTTTTTCTAAACACTGCCGCCTATGATTTTAGTGCTACTTTTTTTAGACCTCGTGGTTATAGTTCAGAAAACGGAAAACTACTCATCAACGGAATTGAAATGAACAAAATGTATAATGGGCGACCACAATGGAGCAATTGGGGTGGTTTGAATGATGTAATGCGAAACCAAGAATTGGCAAATGGATTGGCTACTTCAGAAACTACATTTGGAGGGGTGGCTGGCTCTAATAATATGATTCTTAGAGCCTCTGAGTATAGAGAAGGTGGTCGAGTTTCTTTTGCCTCTTCTAACAGATCATATACAGGCAGAATGATGGCGAGTTATTCCTCTGGATTATCAAAAAAAGGCTGGGCGTATTCCTTTTTATTCTCTAGAAGATTTGCTGATGAAGGCTTTAATGATGCTACTTTGTATGATTCCAATTCCTTTTTTGCATCGGTTGAAAAAAAGATTAATAAAAAGCATAGTCTAAATATTACAGCCTTTTACACTCCCAATAGACGTGGAAAATCATCACCAAATACCCAAGAAGTTTATGATTTAAAAAACACGAAATACAATGCCTATTGGGGAAAACAAGAGAAGCATAAACGAAATTCAAGAGAGCGACAAATTAAAGAACCTGTCTTTATGTTAAATCATTATTGGACCTTAAATGATAAGACAACATTGAATACAAACATCGCTTCTCAAACAGGAAAAATTGCCAATAGTAGATTGGATTATGGAGGGTCAAAATTGGTAACCGATTCCTCTGGAAATGATTTTATCATAGGTGGTGGCTCTAATCCAGATCCGACTTATTATCAGAAATTGCCGAGTTATTTTTTACGTGATTCGGATAATCCAGATTATGAAGGCGCTTATCTCGCACAACAAGAATTTGAAACAAACGGACAATTAAACTGGAATTCCTTATATGAGACAAACAGTACCAACGGAAATTCGATTTACGCTTTATACGAAGACCGCAATGACGATACACAACTCACTTTCAGTTCTATTTTTAGAACTGAATTAAAAGAAAATATCGGTTTGAATGCATCCGTTTCTTATCGGAATCTGAAATCCGAAAATTTTGCATCTATGAAAGATTTATTGGGTGGAGATGGTTATTTAAATGTAGATTCCTTTTCTGAAACTTTAGAAGAAGCACAAAATGATGTTCGAAATCCGAATCGGATTGTACAAGAAGGAGAGCGATTTAAATATAATTTTGAAATTAATTCAAGTGTTTTAGATGCTTTTATGCAAGCGCAATTTCAATACAGCAAAATCGATTTTTACATTAGTGGAAAAATAGCAGCGACCAATTATCAACGGAATGGTTTGTATGAAAATGGTCGGTTTTTAGGAAACCGTTCTTTTGGAAAAAGTGAAAAATTGAATTTTATAGACGTAAGTACAAAAGGCGGATTCACTTATAAAGTTTCTGGGCGACATTTGATAAACTTCAATGCTGGGTATCTTTCAAATGCGCCAACTATTCGAAACTCTTTTTCAAATTCAAGAGAAAATAATGATGTAGTTATTGGCTTAAAAAGTGAAAAAATCACAACGGCTGATTTAAGTTATATTTTAAGAACTCCTAAAGTTCAAGCGAGATTTACAGGATATTACACCAAATTTAGCGATGCTACAGAAATTTCATTTTATTATGCCGATGGAATTTATGGTATCAGTAATTCAGAAACTTCGGCTTTTGTGCAGGAAGTTTTAACCGGAGTAGAAAAAAGAAATATTGGAATAGAAATGGGTATTACTGCTCAAGTAACCTCCGCTATTCAATTAAAAGCAGTTGCCGCAATTGGAGATTATGTGTATGATAATAATCCGAATTTATATTTAACCTCAGATGATTTTAGCGATCCGCTAGATTTTGGAACTTCCCATCTGAAAAATTACCATGTGGCTGGTGGTCCTCAAAGAGCAATGTCTTTAGGATTCAATTATCGTGACCCTGGCTATTGGTGGTTTGGGGCAACTGGCAGTTTTTTTTCAAATGGATATTTAGACATTTCTCCACTGGCAAGAACAAGTAATTTTAGTACAGATCCTGTGGACGGGCTCCCATTTGACGACTACGATCCAGAAATTGCACGTGAATTATTAGCCCAAGAACAGTTTGATAATTATTTTCTACTGAATGCCGTTGGCGGAAAATCATGGCGAATAGATAAATATTATATCGGCTTTTTTGCAACCATCGGAAATATTCTAAATACAACCTATAAAACTGGCGGATTTGAACAATCACGAAATGCAAACTATCGAAGCTTAAAAGAAGACAAGGCATTAGACAAACCCGTATTTGGACCAAAATATTGGCATGGCTATGGAACTACCTATTATTTGAATGTTTATTTCAGATTCTAAGGGGGAAATTGAACACTAAAAAAATTGAAATGAAAAAGAGCCTATTTTTAACCGTATTATTCATCACACTAACCATTTTCTCTTGTGTCAAAAATGATGAATATGAAATTCCGACTAGCAGTGGAGAAGAACCAGAAATCATTCTAAACTCCGCCATAGAAGCCGTAAAAAATGCTTGGAATCAACATTATTTAGGAACTGGTAAACTCATTTATACGTTTCCAAATTTAACAAACACTTATTTTGAAGGCTATGTTATTTCTAGTGATTTGGCAGGAAATTTTTACAAATCTTTGGTCATTCAAAATGATTTTGAAAACGCAAATCACGGAATTGAAATACTCATCAATAAAACATCTCTCTTTGAAACCTATGAATTCGGACGCAAGGTTTATGTAAAATTAGATGGATTGAGTATTTCGTATGAGGATGGAGTTGATAACGATCCGACAGATGCCAATCCGGGTCGCTATACTCTTGGGATTGAAAAAGGTGGAACTATTGATGAGATCCCCACTTCTTTATATCTCGATCATATTATTCGCTCTACAGAAGTTGTAGAGATTATCCCCAATGAAATTTCGGTCATTAGTTTTGATCAAAACAGCATTAATACCTTTGTGAAAGTTCAAAATTTACAATTTGAAATAAGTCAGTTAGGTAAAACCTATGCTGGTGAATCAAGTGATTCTTTTGATGGATTTAGAACTTTATTAAGTTGTGATGATTTATTGACAACACCCCTTCAAACGAGTACTTTTTGTGATTTTAAATCGTATGTAATTCCGAATGGACAAGGAAGTTTAAACGCCATTTTAGCAAAAGATTTTAGGGCAGATTATTTTGTGTTAACCGTTAATGACCCAACAGCTATTGATTTTTCAAATGCAGAAAGATGCGACCCCGAAACCTTGGATTGTGGAAATAATTTAGTCGGAGGAACAGAAGTGATTTTTAATGAAAACTTTGATGACACTTCCAAATCGAAACTCGCAGCAGACGGCTGGACAAATACCAATATTAATGGTGGAGGAGAGGTGTTTGAATTGAAAAAATCTGGAGAAAATAGTTTTATGCAAGCAGCTGCGTATAATTCTGATGAAAGTCCGATGGAAGTCTGGTTGGTAAGTCCGCCAATTAATTTAGACAATTTTGTGGGAGAAGAATTGACCTTTAAAACGCAGGCTGGTTATTATCAAGGAGATGCTTTGAGTGTCTTTATTTCTACGGATTTTTCTGGAGATGTTACTGCTGCAACGTGGGTGTTACTCGATGCCGATTTAGTAGATGGTCCTCCTTCAGGTTACGGCGGAACTTTTTTATCATCAGGCTCTATTAACTTATCTTGTTTAGAAGGAGATGTGTTTATTGGTTTTCGGTATTTAGGAGCAGATGGAGTAATAACGACTACTTTTAGAATTGATCATGTGCGGGTTACTGGGGGCTTGTGATTCTAAGATGTTTTGGCATTTCATAGAAATTCACAGAGAGATATCAATTACCTTTTTTGCTACTGAGCGTATTTAAAAATAGGTTTAAAATACGACTAACCAAGCGCCATTCAAAAGACAAAACTTAACTCCTTCTGCCGCGTTAAAATTGGTTAAATGAATGTTAAAAAGTATGAATGTGTATTTTTATTTAAAAAATAAGTTTTTTTTTGTCCCAACTTAATAACTTAAATTTTAAATTATGAAAAACGCTTTATTAGTAATTATTATTGCTGTTTTTAGTTTCGTAAATATTAATGCACAAGAAACTAAACTTGGTGTTAAAGGAGGTTTAAACCTATCATCTATTAGTGGAGACAATACAGAAGAAATTGATGCTGTAACAGCCTTTCATTTTGGCATTATGGCCGAAATACCTTTTTCGAACAAATTCTCTTTTCAACCTGAATTAATTTATTCTGGTCAAGGGTATCGTATTAACGACAATACGGTTGTTTCAAATTATTTAAATATTCCACTAATGGGAAAATATTATTTAACAAAAGGGTTTAGCCTTGAAGCCGGACCTCAAATAGGGTTTTTACTTTCTGCAAAAAATGAAGGTATTGATATTAAGGATTCTTATAACAAAGTCTATTTTGGTGTAAACTTTGGATTGGGTTATAAACTAGACAACGGGCTTAATTTTGGGGCACGGTATAATTTGGGATTATCTGACATTAATAATATAGATGGCTTTACATCTAAAAACAAAAATGACATATTTCAATTATCTGTTGGATATTTCTTTTTCTAAATCTTTATAATTACAGAATTCAACTCTTTATGGCTCAAGTAAATTTACTTAGGCTTTTGTTTTTTAAACAAAGATCTTACTAGCAGCCTAACAAGAAAAACCGCCTCTATTTTCGATAGAAAAATATAGACGGAAGGGTTAATCTCTACCTTTTTTATCAAAAACTCAATACTTTTTACCTCCCTTTGTTTTTCGTACATTTGTAATCTACTTATAGCAGACTATTTGAATGATTGACGAAAAAAAAGCAATATCAGAAAAGGCAGTATTAATTGCCGTTATTTCTCAGTTTCAAGATGAAGAGAAAACAAATGAATATTTAGATGAACTAGAATTCTTAACCACCACAGCCGGTGGAAGAGCAGTAAAACGGTTTACACAAAAATTAGAAAAACCGCACCCGAAAACCTTTATTGGAACAGGGAAATTAGAAGATGTAGCCGCCTATATTGATCAAAATAATATTGGTACCGCTATTTTTGATGATGAATTATCACCAGCACAATTACGAAATATTGAGAAAGTATTAGATTGTAAAATTCTTGATAGGACCAATTTAATCTTAGATATTTTCGCGCAAAGAGCACAAACTTCTTATGCTCGAACTCAGGTTGAATTAGCGCAATGTCAATATTTATTACCTCGCTTAACTCGTTTATGGACACACCTTAGTCGTCAAAAAGGGGGGATTGGAATGCGTGGTCCTGGTGAAACAGAAATTGAAACAGATAGACGTATTGTTCGTGATAAAATTTCGGTTTTAAAAAAGAAATTAGGCACTATTGATAAACAAATGGCTATTCAGCGGAAAAATAGAGGACGCATGGTTCGTGTGGCTTTGGTGGGTTATACCAATGTTGGAAAATCTACTTTGATGAATGTTGTTAGTAAAAGTGATGTGTTTGCAGAAAATAAACTTTTTGCAACGCTTGATACTACCGTTAGAAAAGTGGTGATTAAAAACATTCCTTTTTTATTGACAGACACTGTTGGATTCATCAGGAAACTACCGACTCAGTTGGTCGAATCATTTAAATCTACTTTAGATGAAGTTAGAGAAGCTGATTTACTGCTGCATGTTGTAGATATTTCTCATGCTAGTTTTGAAGATCAAATAACTTCAGTAAATAAAATTTTAGACGAAATTAAAAGTGCCGACAAGCCAACGATTTTAGTTTTTAATAAAATTGATGCGTATTCACACGAAACTATTGATGAAGATGATTTGGTCACTGAAAGAACCAAAGAACACTACACTTTAGAAGATTGGAAAAACACGTGGATGAATGAACTCGGTGAAAACTGTTTGTTTATTTCTGCTATACACAATGAAAATCTTGAAGCCTTTCGAGATAAAGTGTTTGAAGAGGTTAAAAAGATCCACATTCAAAGATTCCCATATAATGACTATTTATATATGGAATATGACGAAGATGGAAATCGTATCTAAAAAAAGCCCAAACATTTTAAAATGTTTGGGCTTTTTTTATTTGATTAACTCTCTTAGAAATTTAGATTTACACCTAAACCAAATGTTTCTCTCATCTGGAAACCTCTATAGGAATTATCATCATAAATAGTTTGGAAAGTTAAATCTGTAGATAACCATTTGTTTACCGTTAATACGATATTTAAAGTATAATCTAAATCAACATTTTGCGGCTTTTCTAAATAGTTAGAATATAATGTTAGGATGTTTTCAAATGAAACATTCTCTGCTAATTCAACTTTATAATAGGTTCTAAGATTTAAACCGAATTCATATAGATAACTCTCTCCTGCTGAAACCCCATTTGTTTCAACATCGTTACTAGAGTCATATCTTACATTATCAGGGTCATCATCATTATATGTGAATTTTTCACTTGTTATAAATGTAAATTTTGAAGTTAATGGAGCAATATTTATAGAAAAATTATCTGTTTTTTTCCACAACATACCAGGACCAAATTGCAAGGTCGCAGTTTTAAAAAATCCAGAAGTAGCAAAATCTTCATTATCAAACCCAAAAAAAGGATCGCTTGGGTTTCCGTTTTGGTCTAAGAAGTCGTCTTCATAATCGTAACTATCAGTAAACTGAGTTTTAAAATTATTAAAGAAAGAAAAATACCAGTTTTCCCAACGCGTATTCTTACCTAAAATTGAATTCAATTCAATTCTGTCATCTGTCTTTCTTACACCATCATCTTCAGTAACGTTAACTCCATAACTTGTTAATAATTTGTTATCTAGCAACCATTCTCTTTTTTTATAATTAAAATCATAATTTACTTTAACATTTGATGAAAGACTGTTATCGCCTCCTGCATCCCAGTTAGAGAATGCCGTTTGGTTAATTAAAAGTGTAATTGCTCCTTTTGTAGTCCAGCCTTCAAGGCTATCAATTACTTTGTCTTCTTGGGCATATGCAAAAGTACAGGTTAATACTAAGGCACTAATTAATACTAGCTTTTTCATTTTTAGAACTTTATTAGTTATTTAAGATATAAAGATACATTTATAAATGATAAAAAAAATTATTTTTTTGATTTGAAAAGAGGTACTGTAGAACAAGCTTCCCCAAACATCACCGATTTTACGATTGGAACCAAGCGTGAAATCAATTGAACATAAGCCGTTTCTGGTATTGGTTTCTTAGAACAACCTTTTATAATAATTGGTTTTCCGTTCAACTCTTCCAGCGGAAGATCACTAACAATATCTTGATAAATTGCAGTTTCCAATTCATTCAAATTACCAATCACCACTTTTTTAGCATAAAAAGCCATTTGAGAAGTGATTAACAAATACGCCCATGAAGGGATAATAGCATCTACAGAACAGGTTAATGCCACAAATGAATCTTTATATTGCGACCAATCATGATTTTTTACATCTTCTCGAAAATCTTTTTCTTTCAAAATCATTTCTTGAAAAAGCCAATCTTTAATATCAAACACGACACGTTTCCCTATCGGATAATAATCCTCTAAGTCGATTGTAATTAACTTACTTTCTGCTACTCTATTTTTGATTTCTTTCAAAGCAATTTATCCTTTCTGTCATTCCTGCAAAGGCAGGAATCCTATTAAAAGTCTTTTGTTTTATTTAAAAGATTCCTGCCTTCGCAGGAATGGCAAATAATTACAAAAAGCCCAACTCCAATTTAGCTTCCTCACTCATCATATCTTGTGTCCAAGTTGGATCAAAGGTAATCTCAACCTCACAATTCCGAACCTCTTCTAAAGTTTTTACCTTTTCTTCAACTTCAATTGGTAAGGTTTCTGCAACCGGGCAATTTGGAGATGTTAAGGTCATTAAAATTTTAATATCCTTTTCTTCGCTTATCATCACATCATAAATAAGTCCCAATTCATAAATATCAACTGGGATTTCTGGATCATGAATAGATTTTAAAACTTCAACTATTTTAGCCCCCATCTCTATATTCTCTTCTTCTGTCATTTTGAATAAATTTTAAGCAAAGTTATGCTAATTTAGATTGATACACCAACGCGTATAATTTGATTTGTTTAATCATAGAAACCAACCCGTTCGCTCGTGTTGGAGACAAGTGTTCTTTCAGTCCAATTTCATTGATAAATTCGGTGTCGGCGGCCAGTATCTCTTTAGGAGTTTGGTCGGTAAAAACACGTAATAATAACGCTACAATTCCCTTGGTCAAAATAGCGTCACTATCGGCAGTAAACACCACTTTATCATTTTCAAATACGGAATGCAGCCAAACCTTCGACTGGCAACCTGTGATTAAATTCTCGTCTAATTTATTTCCCGCCTCAATAATCGGCAACGATTTTCCCAAGTCTATTAGGTACTCGTAGCGTTGCATCCAATCATCAAACATCGAAAACTCATCAATAATTTCTTCTTGTATTTCTTTGATAGTCATTTTTTAAACTTATTTTTGCAAATGTACTGGAAAACTGGTAAGTGAAGAGTGAGAAGTATAAAGATTTTACCTAAAAAATGAACTAATATTTTATCAAATGAGTAAATTATTAATTGTAGGAACTGTTGCTTTTGATGCCATTGAAACACCTTTTGGCAAGACTGATAAAATTTTAGGTGGTGCTGCAACCTACATCGGGTTATCAGCCTCTACTTTTGGTGTTGAATCTGGAATTGTATCTATTGTTGGTGATGATATGCCACAAGAATATTTACAGATGCTGAATGATAAAAATGTGAGTACTGAGGGCATTGAAATTGTTAAAGGAGGAAAAACTTTTTTTTGGAGTGGTAAATATCATAATGATCTAAATACTCGAGATACATTAATTACAGAATTAAATACCTTGGCAGATTTTAACCCTGTGGTTCCAACGGATTTCGAAAATGCTGAGTTTGTGATGTTAGGAAACTTACATCCAAGTGTTCAAATGAGCGTAATTGAGCAAATGAAATCTACGCCAAAATTGATTGTTCTAGACACGATGAATTTTTGGATGGATGTTGCGCTTCCAGAATTATTAAACGTCATAAAACACATCGATGTCATTACCATAAATGATGAAGAGGCTCGACAATTAACTGGAGAATATTCTTTGGTGAAAGCCGCGAGAAAAATATTTACGATGGGACCAAAATTTGTGGTTATCAAAAAAGGAGAGCACGGTGCGTTATTATTTAATGATAATGATATTTTCTCTGCTCCCGCACTTCCTTTAGAAGAAGTTTTTGACCCAACCGGTGCTGGTGACACATTTGCTGGAGGGTTTACTGGCTTCTTAGCCAAAACACAAGATATTTCATTCGAGAATATGAAAAGAGCTGTAATTTGTGGTTCAAATTTAGCATCATTCTGTGTAGAAAAATTTGGTACAGAACGCATGCAAATTATTACAAATGATGAAATATCAACGCGTTTACAACAATTTAAAGAGTTAACTCAATTTGAAATTGAGTCGAATTAGACCATTCCGCCTCTGTACGGATTTTTTATTGAAAAGACATTAAAAACAAAAAATAAGCCAAATGAGTGATGCTATTAAACACGAATGTGGAATTGCACTTTTAAGACTTAAAAAACCACTTGATTTTTACAAGAAAAAATACGGAACTTCTTTCTACGGAATTAACAAGATGTATTTATTGATGGAAAAACAGCACAATCGCGGTCAAGATGGTGCCGGGTTTGCAAGTGTAAAGTTCGATATGGAGCCTGGGAAAAGATACATAAGTAGGGTTCGGTCTAACCAAGCGCAACCCATTCAAGATATTTTTGCTCAGATAAATGATCGTTTAAACAGTGTTTTACTAGATCATCCTGACAAAAAAGATGATGTGCAATGGCAAAAAGAAAACATGCCTTATTTGGGTGAATTGTTTTTAGGCCATGTTCGTTATGGAACTTTCGGAAAAAATAGCATTGAGAGCGTACATCCATTTTTACGTCAAAACAATTGGAAGCATAAAAATTTAATTGTTGCGGGTAATTTCAATTTGACAAATTCTAATGAAATCATGCAAGAATTGATTGAGTTGGGACAGCATCCAAAAGAAAACACAGATACGGTAACCGTAATGGAAAAAATCGGTCACTTTTTAGATGATGAAATTGAAAATTTATATCAGGAAGTTAAAAAAGACGGTGTTAGTAAAAAAGACGCTACCGATTTAATTGCCGAAAAATTAAATGTTCAAAATGTTTTACAACGTGCTTCTAAAAACTGGGATGGTGGTTATGCAATGGCTGGTTTATTAGG
>JAGLDM010000454.1 GCA_023145595.1 Flavobacteriaceae bacterium
TTTAATGATATGAGTTCATTGAGTTATGTAAATGTTATATTAAACTTTGAAAAAGAGGAAATCAGACAGTTAGAACTTATCAATGAGTAGTAGTTTTATAAAAAATATAATTGGATTTTTCTTACTTGTAATGATACAGGTGTTAATATTTAATAATATCAATCTGTTTGGCTATGCAAATCCGATGATTTACATTGTTTTTGTTTTTTATTATCCATTGCGAAAAGAAAAAGGAGCGTTTCTTCTCTTAAGTTTTCTACTAGGATTGTCAATTGATTTTTTCTCTGATTCAGGAGGTATTAATGCTGCAGCCACCTTGTTTATTGCGTTTATGAGAATGCCTTTGCTTTCTTCTATCTTAAGAAAGTCAGATTTTGATTATCAACTTTTTGATATTCGGGGAATTCCTTTTGGTAAGGCTCTGTTTTTTATTGTTTTAATGACTTTATCACACCACTTCATTGTATTTAGTTTAGATTACTTTAGTCTGAATGAATTTGCGTCTATTATTTCCAAAACCCTGATTACTAGTTTGTTCTCGATTTTTTTAATATTAATTGGAATTGTTTTATTTACTAAAAAGAGATAAAATGAAAAAGGGTTGGGTGCTGTATATTTTTATTATTTTTATTGGAGTTGTATTTATTTTAAGGCTATTTTATTTGCAAGTATTGGATAACCCTTACCAATTAGATCCTATTAATAATGCTTCTATAAAAAGAGTTTACGATTATCCAAGCCGTGGATATATTTATGATAGAAATGGAGAGTTATTAGTGGTAAATGAGCAGGCTTATGATATCATGGTGATTCCTAGAGAAGTTAAGGCGTTAGATACTCTAGAACTTTGCGCATTATTAAAAATTGATCATGCATATTTTTTAAAAAAACTAGGAAAGGCAAGAAAGTATTCAACAAGATTACCATCAGTTTTTATTGGGCAATTGTCTAAAGAGGATTATGGGCCGTTACAGGAAAAACTTTTCAAATTTCCGGGGTTTTATGTTCAAAAACGTCCAATTAGGAATTACCCTCTAAGCACAGCAGCGAATGTAGTTGGTTATTTAAGTGAAGTAGATGAAAACAAAATAAAAGAAAATAGTTATTATCAGCAAGGTGAATTAGTTGGTTTTCAGGGTGTTGAAAAAACTTATGAAATTCAATTAAGAGGGGTGAAGGGAGTGAAAAGGATTCAGAAAGATAGATTTAATAAAGAAATAGGTTCTTATAAAAAAGGTGCTTTCGATACACTTTCTTCGCCTGGAAAAGATATTACCTTGACTTTAGATGCTGTTTTGCAGCAATATGGTGATGAGTTGATGGTTAATAAGCGTGGTGGTATTGTTGCTATTGAGCCGTCTACGGGTGAAATTTTAGCTTTAGTAACTGCACCTACTTATGATCCGAATCGTATGGTGGGCAGAAAGCGATCTAAAAATTCAGTTTTACTTTTTGGAGATACAATTTCGAAGCCGATGTTTGATCGTGGTTTACAGGCACAATACCCGCCAGGTTCTCCATTTAAAATTATCACAGGCCTTATTGGTTTACAAGAAGGGGTGATAGATGAAAGCACGATATTCTTTTGTAATAATGGATATCGTTATGGTAAAAAAAATAAGATGGGTTGCCATTCTCATGATCGTAAAGTTATTTTGAATTTTGGAATATATACGTCGTGTAATTCTTATTTCGCACAAACTTATAGGCGTATTATAGAAAAATTTGAAACTCCACAAAAAGGTGTAGATGTGTGGAGTAATCACGTAAAAAGTTTTGGTTTGGGAAATTTTTTAGGATATGATTTACCCGTTGGTCAAAAAGGTTTAATTCCTACAGCAGATCATTATGATAAGTGGTATCCTATGAAAAATTGGAAGTCAACTTATATTATTTCGAATGCTATTGGGCAGGGAGAAGTGATTACAACGCCAATACAATTGGCAAATATGACAGTTGCTATTGCAAATAGAGGGTATTATTACACACCTCATATTGTGAAAAAAATAGAGGGAGAAGCGCTCGATCCAGTATTTACAACTAAACATATTACGACTATTGATAAAAGACACTTTGAACCAATTGTAGAGGGTTTGTATGATGTGTTTGAAAAAAAAGGAGGAACTGCATATTGGTCAAGAGTACCGGGAATAGAAATTTGTGGGAAAACGGGTACGGCAGAAAATTATGCTAAAATAAATGGAGAAAGAGTAAAATTGACAGACCATTCTATTTTTATAGCTTTTGCTCCAAAAGATAATCCTAAAATAGCAATTGCAGTTTTTGTAGAAAATGGTTATTGGGGGTCTAGATGGGCAGGGCCAATTGCTACTCTCATGATTGAAAAATATTTAAAAGGTGAAACTAGTAGGCCTTGGGTGGAAGAAAAAATCTTAAAAGGAAGTCTTGAAGATGAGTATAACAGACAATTAAACGATCCAGATTATCATGCCGAGACAGAAAAATAATATTTTTGATGGAGTTGACTTTTGGCTAATTGTTCTTTTCGCTATTCTAGTCTTTTTGGGGTGGTTAAGCATTTATGCTGCATCAACATCAGAAGAGTATTATGAAATTCTTGATTTTAAATCTAAATATGGTAAGCAGATTATTTGGATCGTTTTATCAATACCTTTAATTATTATTATTTTATTTATAGACACTCGCTTGTATGAGCGTTTTTCTTCGTTGTTTTATATTTTAGGATTGTTGATGTTAGGAGGGCTTTTTCTCTTTGGAAAGAATGTTAATGGAGCTCGGTCATGGTATGGGGTTGGTAGTTTTACAATTCAGCCAACAGAATTCGCTAAAGCATTTACAGCCTTAGCTGTCGCAAAGTTGTTAAGTGATAAGGTGTTTTCGTTTAAACCATTTAAGAATCATGTTAAGGCCTTTTTTATTATCTTATTGCCTGCATTTCTTATCACCTTACAACCCGACCCTGGTTCTGCTTTGGTCTATCTTTCTTTCTTGTTTGTCTTCTATAGAGAGGGGTTGCCAGCGTATTACTTTGCGTTAGGCGTTGTTGCAATTGTGTTATTTTTATTAACCTTAAAGTTGGGGGTGATTGGATCAATTCCGGTTGCTCTTTTTATAGTATTGGGTTGTTTTCTTCTTTTTATTGGATACACGTTTATTTATAAAAAAAAGTATTTCAAAAAGAATTGGATGTCTGCATCCTTTTTCTTTATAGTGGCTAGCGGATTTGTGCTTCTAATCAATCCAATTTTTAATAATGTGTTTGAACAGCGGCATCGTAATCGATTTGATATTTTATTGGGAATGTCTTCGTCTTCTAACACCAAAGGGATTGGTTACAATACAGATCAATCAATTAAAACAATTGCCTCTGGAGGCTTTTTAGGTAAAGGATACTTAGAAGGAGATAGGACACAGGGTAATTTTGTGCCAGAGCAACATACCGATTATATTTTTAGTACCGTTGGAGAAGAATGGGGGTTTTTAGGTACTACTGTGGTAATTGTTTTGTTTGTAATATTTATGCTACGAATTATTCATGTTGCGGAGCGGCAAAAGACTAAGTTTAGTAGAGTGTATGGATATAGCATAGCCTCTATTTTCTTTTTCCATTTTATGGTAAATATTGGAATGGTGATTGGT
>JAGLDM010000455.1 GCA_023145595.1 Flavobacteriaceae bacterium
AAATAAATTCAACCATAAAGAATTATATGACGTGTTTGACTTGTGTTTAAGTTGTAAAGCCTGCGCAAGTGAGTGTCCGAGTAATGTAGATGTAGCTGCTTTAAAAGCAGAGTTTTTGCATCAGTATTACAAAGAAAATGGTGTGCCGTTTAGAACCAAACTATTTGCAGAAAATGCAAAATGGAATAAATTAGGAAGTTATGTACCTGCTCTAACCAATGCAGTTTTAAACATGAAGTTGGTTAAAAAAATAATGGGAATTTCTCCAGAAAGAAGTATTCCTAAATTAGCAAGTCAAACGGTTTATAGTTGGTATAAAAAGAATAAGAAACGATTGTCACGGGTCAATATAACAAAAGGAAGTTTATATTTATTTGTAGATGAATACACTAACTTTTACGATGTGTCTATTGGAATTGACGCGATTGAATTGTTAACTCATTTGGGGTATGAAGTAAAAATCACAAAGCACGAAGAAAGCGGACGAAGTTATATTTCAAAAGGTTTATTAGATAAAGCAAAAAGTATTGCGAATATCAATGTGAACTTTTTTAAAGAGTTAATTTCAAAAAAAACTCCGTTGGTTGGCATAGAACCATCGGCTATTTTAACTTTTAGAGATGAGTATTTGAGATTAGCTGATGATAAAGAAAGTGCCGCTAATATTGCATCACAATCTTTTACTTTCGAAGAGTTTATTAAAAATGAATTAACAAAAGGAAATATTACTTCAAAAGCATTTACATTCGAAGAGGAAATTGTTAAAATACACGGTCATTGTCAACAGAAGTCATTGAGTAGTACAGAGCCAACATTCACCATGCTTAATATTCCGAAAAACTACAAGGTAAGTATTATGAATACAGGTTGTTGTGGGATGGCGGGTTCTTTTGGGTATGAAAAAGAACATTACGCTATAAGTATGCAAGTGGGTGAGGATACTTTATTTCCGAAACTTAGAAATACATCAAAAAACACAATTATTTCAGCAGCCGGTACAAGTTGTAGGCATCAAATAAAAGACGGAACGAATAGAGAATCAAAACACCCTATTACTATTTTGAGGGAGGCTTTAAAATAATAAATCAAAACTTTTATCGCATAAAAAAGCTTTCAAGAAATTGAAAGCTTTTTAGTTATATGTATGTTTTGGACTATCTATTCATAGACATTAAAAACTCTGCATTGTTGTTGGTAGATTTCATGCGGTCTGTTAAAAACTCCATCGCTTCAATAGGATTCATATCAGCAAGATACTTACGCAACACCCACATTCTATGCATGGTTTGTTCGTCTAATAATAAATCGTCTCTACGAGTGCTCGATTTCACCAAATCAACAGCAGGATAAATTCTTCTATTAGAAATATTTCGATCCAATTGCAATTCCATATTACCCGTACCTTTAAATTCTTCAAAGATAACTTCATCCATTTTAGAGCCTGTATCTGTTAAAGCAGTAGCTATAATTGATAAAGAACCACCATCTTCTATTTTACGTGCTGCTCCAAAGAATCGTTTTGGTTTGTGTAATGCATTTGCATCAATACCACCAGATAATATTTTACCAGAAGCCGGAGCTACCGTATTATAAGCTCTTGCTAAACGTGTGATTGAGTCAAGTAAAATAACCACATCATGACCACATTCTACCAAGCGTTTTGCTTTTTCTAGAACAATATTAGCCACACGTACATGCTTGTCTGCTGGTTCGTCAAAAGTAGAAGCAACAACTTCACCTTTTACATTGTCCTGCATATCTGTAACCTCTTCTGGACGTTCATCAATTAATAAAATAATTTGATAAACTTCTGGATGATTTTCAGAAATTGCATTGGCAATATCTTTTAATAAAATAGTTTTACCTGTTTTTGGTTGTGAAACAATCATTCCACGTTGTCCTTTTCCTATCGGAGAAAAGATGTCTATAATTCGAGTTGAAAAATTTTCTCCTTCCAAGTTTAATTTCTCATTTGGGAATATAGGCTTTAAGTGTTCAAAGGCAACACGGTCGCGCACTACATTTGGATTCAATCCGTTAATTTTTGAAACTCGAATCAGTGGGAAATATTTTTCACCTTCTTTAGGTGGACGAACATTTCCTAATACAGTATCACCTGTTTTTAGTCCGAATAATTTTATTTGAGATTGTGAAACATAAATATCATCTGGAGACGATAAATAATTGTAATCAGAAGATCGTAAGAATCCATAACCGTCAGGCATAATTTCTAAAACACCTTCACTTTCAATAATTCCGTCAAACTCATAATCTGGTTCGCGGTAGCGGTTGCTATTTTTCTTTGGTTGATGCTCCTTCTTATGTTGCGGCTTTTTATTTTGCTGCTGATCTTGTTTTTGATTTGGATTCGGAGTCTGTTTTTTCTTTGGCTGATTATGCTTTGGAACTTGTTTTTGCTCTTTTTTATCTTCAGTAGTGTTTTCTGGAGTAACAACAAGAGTAGTAGAAGCGATAGGTATTTCTTTCGTTTCGGTTTTCTCAACTACAGTTTCTGGTTTCTTTTTAGGAACTGATTTTTTTTTAGGTTTTGCTGGTGCTTCTTTCCTTTCTGGAGCCTGTTCTAATTTAGCCGATTCTTTAACAGATTGTTCGTCGTCTTTTGGCTTTAAAATACGTTTGCGTTTTGGCTTTTCAGTACTTTTTTGAACTTGTGTAGGATTTGCTGCCTGGTGATCAAGAATTTGATAAACTAAGTCCAGTTTTTTTAATTGACTAAATTTTGGCACCCCAATTTCTTTAGCAATTTTCTGTAAATCTACAAGGGATTTTTCCTTGAGTTGTGAGATTTCTAACATTATGTAGTATTAATGATTAATTTTATTTCCGATATGGAAAAATTGTGTGAATTATATTGATTGTGTTTGTCGAATTTAAATTGCTGTGATGCAATTATCTATAGAATAGATGACAAATATAGTGAATAATATTAATATTAAAATTTTTAAGATATAAAAGATTAGTTTACTTTTGTATTCCTTAGGAAATAACATGATTCAGCGTATTCAAACAATATATTTAATAGGAGCATTATTAGTTTGTAGCCTATTGCCATTCTTTTTGGAATTGTGGGTAAGTATTGATGGGTATCAGGTGTATGCTTCGGACTTAATGGACAGAGATTCGTTCAGTTTAAAGTTTATTCCAATCTTGTTTATTATTTCTGCGGTTCTGTCTTTAATTACTATTTTTAAGTTTAAAAATAGACAGACGCAATTTGTTCTAGGGCGTTTAAATATTTTGACCAATTTTTTTATACTGGGGTTACTCGTATATCATTTGCAAAGTTTATCTGGAGAAGTCTTTACTTCTGAGAAAGGTATTGGGTCGGCACTTCCTTTAGTTGTTATTGTTCTGCTAGTCATGGCAAACCGGGCAATTAAAAAAGATGAAGACCTTGTAAAATCTGTTGATCGATTACGGTAGTACTGGTATCTTAGTATATTTAGTGAGAAAAACCCAACCTATTTATTTAGGTTGGGTTTTTTATTGTAAGTTTATCTAAAATCAATAGGTTCTCATTGTTATTTAAATATCAACTTTTTAGGAGTTGTGTAACGAATAATTAAAATCTTGTTTATTAGTTCGGTTTTTGATGATATATTTGCACCTAAATTTTTTAAATATTAGATATTATGAAGAATATAATTATGAAAATTGCAATGCTATTCATTTTTGTAGTAGGGTTAAATTCCTGTTACCCCGATAATGATATTAGTTCCGCCGATTTAGACACCATAACTACCTTGTACGAGGCAGATGATTTTGTAACTGCTCCAACTTCTGTAACAATAAATTGGTCGGTTAGTCAATTAAAAGGAGATGATGGGGATGATATACCTTATTATGGCGCAATTGATGATGAAATTCTAAACACGACATTAGAGAATTTAGTAGCACTTTATGGTGTAAGTAATGTTTATATTTTAAGCGAAACTGCTCAGCCAGATCCAGTACCGAGTAATTCTGATGTGGTTGTAATTACACCAACAGATGTTCCGCCAGTTGTTGATGCTTTGATAGCGTCGTCTATAATTCTTAGAAAAAACACATCGTCAAGTATTATTTATCCACCTTGCTACCCTGGTTACTGGGGATGGTATTGTCCACCTCCAATAATAAGTGTTAATTCATATAGTGTTGGTACAGTAATATTGGATATGGTAGAAGTTGGAGAAACTGACGCTTCTTGGTCGGGTTTCATGAGAGGCTTACTTTCTTCAAACGAAAGTTCTAATAGTAGAAGAACAATTAATACCATTAATCAAGCATTTAGTCAATCACCTTATTTAAAATAATTTCAAAATGACACAAACGAAAAAATTATATATAGC
>JAGLDM010000456.1 GCA_023145595.1 Flavobacteriaceae bacterium
AAAAATATTAATTGTAAAATGGTATGAAACAAATAGAGACATTCTGTATTGGCTTAATGAGTGGAACTTCTTTGGATGGAGTCGATTTAGTGTATTGTCGGTTTTTAAAAAATCAAGATTTATATAGCTTTTCGATAATTTCTAGTAAGACATATCCTTATTCTGAGGAATGGCTAATTCGACTTGTCAATGCGTTTAATGAGGATAAATCTAGTTTAGATATATTGGATAATGAGTATGGCGAATATCTAGGTCTATTGATTAATAAGTTTATTGCTGAATTTCATATTGACGCTGTTGATTTAATAGCATCTCATGGCCATACTATTTTCCATAAGCCAGAAGAGGGTTTTACGTTGCAGATTGGAAACGGTGCAATTATCTCTAAACTTACAGGTCAAAAAGTTATTTGTGATTTTCGTTCTCAAGACGTTGCTTTTGGCGGACAAGGCGCACCTTTGGTTCCTATTGGAGATGCATTGCTTTTTTCGAATTATGAGTATTGTTTGAATTTAGGAGGGTTTGCGAATATTTCTTTTGATCAAAATGGGAGTAGGAAGGCTTTCGATATTTGTCCGGTAAACATTGTAATGAATCACTATGCTAAAAAATTAGGGTTCACTTATGATGATAAAGGAGTAATAGCATCAAAGGGAGTAGTGAATGTTGCGCTGTTGAAAAAGTTGAACTCACTACCTTTTTTTGTAGAGATAGGACCAAAATCTTTAGGTTTTGAGTTTGTGGTACAAGAAGTATTTCCTTTAATAGATGGTTTTAGGTTGTCAGAATCAGATGTTCTTGCTACTTATATAGCTCATGTAACAGATCAGGTCTCTAAAAAAATTATTGGAAAAGGTCAGGTGTTGCTGACTGGAGGAGGAGCTTTTAATCTCTTTTTGATTGAAGAACTTCAAAAGAAATGTGAAGCGACTATTATTACTCGTCCAAACGAACTTGTAAATTTTAAAGAAGCTGTGGTTTTTGCCTTTTTGGGATTATTAAGAGATAATGAAGTTGTTAATTGTTTAAAAAGTGTCACAGGAGCTTCTGAAGACCATTGTAGTGGGGTGGTGTTTACTCCTGATTAATATTTAAGATTTGCAACAATCAGAAAATCAAAGAGATATGAGATGAAAAAAGTCGAATATCAAGATGGGAATTAAATTGTGAGAACCCTAAAGATTTGTTTTCTAAATCTGTAAATGAAAAAGTTTCTTTTGTTAGTTGAATCTGATTAAACTAATTTATAAAAAGGTTTGTTTTGTTAAAAAAGCATTATATATTTGCAGCCGCTAAGAAGAAAGAGGAAGACTTGGTAGCTCAGTTGGTAGAGCACCTCCCTTTTAAGGAGGTGGTCCTGGGTTCGAGCCCCAGCCAAGTCACAAATAAAAGCCGATAAATCAAAATTTTATCGGCTTTTATTATGTTTTATAAATTTTAAGACAATTACGTCCTTTTTTTCAAAATATGATTTTTGTCATGTTTTTAGAATAAACGGAGTAATATTTTTGTTTAATGTATTTAATAATAACAAACGATGGGTATTTCAGAAAATAAAACAGTCGCAGAAATTGTAACTGAAAATATAAAAACAGCAGATGTTTTTAAAAAGCACGGAATCGACTTTTGCTGTGGGGGTGGAATAAGCATTGAAAAAGCATGTTCAAAAAATGGTGTGAATTACTCCGATTTAGAAAGTGATTTGAATGCTGTTGAAACAACTAATTCTGCGGCTTATAATTATGATAGTTGGGATTTAGGGTTTTTAATTGATCATATAACGAACATTCATCATACTTATGTTGAGCAACAAATTCCGATTATTTTAGAATATGCTCAAAAGGTGTCTGATGTACACGGGCATCATCATGAAGAAGTGGTTAAAATAAACGAACTATTTAAAGAAGTTGCAGCAGAATTAACCGCGCATATGAAAAAAGAAGAATTGATTCTTTTTCCTTATGTAAAGCAATTAGCAAACGCTGTAAAAGAATCAAAAAGTATTGCTGCACCAGATTTTGGGACTGTGAATGATCCGATTGCAATGATGGAACAGGAACATGAAACAGCAGGTGATATCTTTAAAGAAATTGCTAAATTGAGCAATAACTATACTCCGCCAGAAGAAGCGTGTAATACATTTAAAGCGTTGTATGCTAGTTTAGATGCGTTTGAGCAAGATTTACATCAGCATATTCATTTAGAAAATAATATCGTATTTCCAAAATCTAAAAAAATGGAACAATAAAAAAAATAAACTATTATTGAAATATCTATAAAATAACTCAAATAGATGTTTTACATTTAACCTTAACCTTAACCAAACTAAAATTAAAAATTATGAAAAACCTATTTAGTATTTTAATGTTATTAGCAACGCTTGCTATTTCTGCACAAGATTTTGATATGAGCGCAGAAGTTAGACCAAGGTATGAAAACAAGCACGGTCAAAAAACCTTATTAGAACCTGATGCCAACGGAACAAATTTTGTTTCTCAAAGAACACGGTTGAATTTTAATTTTGCACATAACAAAATTAGATTGGGTGTGTCTGCTCAGAATGTTAGAGTGTGGGGAGATGTAAGCACGCTTTCTTCTGATGATAGAGCAACTTCACTTCATGTTGCATGGGCAGAAGCTTTATTAACGGAAAATTTTTCAATCGTTTTTGGGCGACAAGAAATAGTGTATGATGATAGTCGTATTTTTGGTAACGTAGGTTGGGCTCAGCAGGCACGTAGCCACGATGCGATGATTGCTAAATGGAAGTTTTCTGAAAAAAGTAAACTTGATTTAGGGGTTGCATTGAATTCTGATAACCAATCAAATATTGATGCTCTATATTCTGGAGTAGCAGGTTATAAAACGTTTCAGTACGCATGGTATCATACTAGTTTTGACAAATTAGATTTGAGTCTTTTAGCATTAAATAACGGAGTAGAATTTGTGAATATGGATTCTGAAAATGAAATTAGTTATTCGCAAACACTTGGGTCTAGACTAAATTTTAAAGGCGGTAAATTTGCTGCAGACGCTTCGTTTTACTTTCAAACAGGTAAAATAAATACGAACTCAGTAAATAGTAGTTATTTTGGAGGAAATATTTCATTTAAGCCTTCAAGCGAGTTTAAGATTGGTTTGGGTGCGGAGTATTTATCTGGTAAGGATATGGATGATGCTTCATCAGATGTAAAATCTTTTAACCCTCTGTA
>JAGLDM010000457.1 GCA_023145595.1 Flavobacteriaceae bacterium
TTAAACCTGTTTATTCATAAATACAACCTCTCTTTTTCTTCAAATAAAAAAGTTTCCTGTGTTTTCATAGATAATTCTGTACATTCGTAATTCCATCAAAATAGTTGAACTATGAACCATTTAAGAAAAATTGCTATTTCAATTAGTCTTGTTTTTGCAATTTCGATATCTGTTTCTTACAAATCAGATTTCTTTGAAATAGCAAAACAGATAGAAATTTACACAACCCTTTTCAAAGAATTAAACCTGTATTATATTGATGAAATCAACCCTGCTGAGGTTATGGATAGAGCCATTAAACGAACCTTAAACGACTTAGACCCTTACACGCAATTTTATGATGAACAGGGAGTAGAAGATGCAAAAATCGCTGCTGAAGGGGAGTATGGCGGAATTGGCGGCACTATATGCTTTAAAGACGGAAATTTAATTATTAGAGAAATTTATAAGAACTATCCCGCACACAAATCTGGATTATTGGTTGGTGATGAAATTGTAAAAATTGGTAGCACTATTTTAAAAGAGCATAAAGAAAGTTATGTTCTATCTTTATTAAAAGGCTTGCCCAACACAACTATAGATTTAGAATTAGTACGTCATGGAGATACAAAACAATTTTCTGTAAAACGTGAAACCATAGAGATAAGTCCGGTGCCTTTTTACACCATGATAAATGAAGAAGTTGGGTATATTTCGTTTACAAAATTTAACCAAAAAGCTTCTAAAGAAGTTAAAAGTGCCTTTTTAGATTTAAAATCCCAAGGGATGAAGCAGTTAATTATTGATGTTCGTCATAATCCTGGTGGTTTATTGGAGGAGGCTGTTAATATTGTCAATTTTTTTATTCCAAAAAATAAAGTTGTAGTTACTACTCAGGCAAAATTAGACAAGTGGAGCGATTCTTACAAAACAAAAAATGCGCCGTTAGACCTTGAAATTCCGCTGACTATTATTGTAGATCATCGATCGGCATCGGCATCTGAAATACTTGCTGGGGCATTGCAAGATTATGATAGAGCAGTCATCATTGGTCAACGTTCTTTTGGTAAAGGCTTGGTACAACGAAGCCTCAAATTATCTTATGGAACGCAGTTAAAACTAACTATTTCTAAGTACTATACACCAAGTGGTCGTTGCATTCAGGAACTAGATTATACGAATAGAAACTTGGAAACTGGAGAAATTCCAAAATTCTCTGATGGAGATGTGCAGGCTTTTAAAACCAGCAATGGAAGACCTGTTTATGATGGTGGCGGTGTGCTTCCTGATAAACTAATTGAAACAACAAAAATTTCTGACGCCACAAAGAAACTGCTAAATTCCGACCTTATTTTTAATTATGTGAACGACTATTATTTCGATCATCAAACTATTGAACCTGCGGGTTTATTTAAACTATCATCTAAGGAATATGACGATTTCAAAAATTTTGCTATTGAAAATGCCGATGATTTTAAAGTGGAATCTGAATTAATTTTAGAAAAAAACAAAAAGGTTATTACACAAAATAATTCGAAGTTAAACAACGATTTTGATCAGTTCTTAAAGAGTATTGGAAGAGAAAAACTGGACGCCATAGATGCTGACAAAATAGTTATTTTGAATGCTTTAGAGGAGAAAATTGTCAGCAGTTATTACTTTAAAGAAGGTCTTTACAAGCACAAAATTTCTTTTGATAAAGAAGTCAAAGAAGCTGTTAATATACTTCAAGACTCCATTTTATATCATTCTATTTTGTACTAATTTTTAAAAAGTCATTTCTCACTAGCGCCAGTGCACCTGCAAGGTCTTAAAGACCTTGCAGGTGTCAAATTAACTAAGACCTACATGGTTTTTGAAACTTTGCAGGAATAATTACCATCATTTAAATGTGATTCTGAGGATGCGATTTCTCACTTCGTTTCGAAATGACACTACTGGAGTGTCTGCCTTCAAAATAGAAATTTTTTATTTTATATTTTCTTGCTCACGCATTTTATCTAAATTCTCTTTGGTTATCATATAATCCTTTACGCTTCGATCTTTCCATCTGTGATATGAAAACAGCGGAATCACAATCAAAAAAATTCCGACAACACCAAAGCCAATAAATTTTTCTGAGAATTGGGTTTCTGCAAAATAACCAATAGCAATACTCCCAAAAGAGGCTAATGCTAACAAAATTAGAATATATTTCATTAAATAAATGTGTAAAAAATCAACTAGTAACCTCTACTAATTTTCGTCTGTAAACGGTTAATAATCTAGATTTCGAAATGAATCCCATGTATTTTCCATCCTTAATCACTGGTAAATTCCATGCGCCGCTGTACTTAAATTTATTCATAACTACACCCATAGAATCTTTCTCATAAAAGATGATTTCAGCAGGATTATGCATTAAATCTCTCACTAAGGCGGTATCATACAAACTTTGGTTAAACATAATTCCACGGATATTATCTAACAATAAAACCCCCAAAAACTCATTATTTTCATTCACCACCGGGAAATTATTTCTTGAAGATTTTGCTACTGCTTCATTAACAATATATCCTAATTTCATTTCGGGTTTCAAAGAGATAAAGTTTGTTTCAATAACCGCATCAATATCCATGAGCATCAAAACATTTTTATCCTTATCGTGTGTTATTAGTTCCCCTTTCTTGGCGAGTTCTGAAGCATAAATATTAAACGGAATGTATTTCTTGGTAATCAAAAAAGAAATGGCAGCAGTAATCATTAAAGGAATAAAAAGGTCATGTCCTCCCGTAATTTCGGCTATTAAAAAAATAGCGGTTAAGGGCGCGTGAAGCACTCCCGCCATTAAACCAGCCATACCTACCATCGCAAAATTACTCAAAGATAGATTATGATCGGTAATATTTATGGTGTTAAAAAATAAGGCAAAAACAAACCCCGTTACACTACCAGTAAATAGTGTTGGAGCAAAAACGCCACCTACTCCTCCGGCACCAAACGTAATAGAAGTGGCCACAACTTTAAATAGCACTAATCCAATTAAAAATAAAATGATAATCCAATTATTATCAGCTTCTATATGGAAAAAATTTTGATTAAAAACATCTCCTACATTTTTTTCCAAAAGGTGATTTATTGTTTGAAATCCCTCTCCGAATAATGGCGGAATGAAATATACGATAACACCTAATCCAAGACCACCAATTAGCAATCTATGATATGGGTTCTTAAATTTCTCAAAAAAGTCGCTAATACTAAAATAAACCTTGCTAAAATAAATGGAAATCAAACCACAACTAACTCCTAATATTACGTAAAACACGGTATCACCAAGCACAAATTTATCTTCTAACTGAAAATGTAACAAAGAATCATCGCCCAAAAAAAAGTAAGAAGTTAAAATTGCAGAAATAGAAGACAGTAGTAGCGGAATTAAAGAAATTAAGGTTAAATCCAAACTAAAAATTTCTACCGCAAAAATAATAGCTGCAATAGGCGCTTTAAATATTGCAGACATTGCAGCAGCAGCAGCAGCTCCTATTAATAAGGTACGCGATGTTTGATTTAAGTGAAAAAGACGAGAAATATTTGAACCTATTGCTGCGCTTGTAGCCACCGTTGGTCCCTCTAATCCAACAGAACCACCAAAGCCAACAGTTAAAGGCGCCGTTAGAATAGAACTGTATATTTTATGGATTTTCATAAGCCCTTTCCGTTTAGAAATAGCATGTAATGTGGAAGGGATTCCGTGTGAAACATTATGTTTTATAACATATTTAATCACTAAAAGCGTTAATAGAAGTCCTATTAAAGGGAAAATAAAATAAAATGCTTGATGATAATTACGAATCAACCCACCCTCTAATAATTGTTGAATAAGGTGTGTTAAGTTTTTAAGAATCACAGCCGCCACCCCCGAAAGCAAACCTATGAGTATGCTTACGATATAAATAAATTGCTGATTAGAAAGATGCTTATACTTCCATATCAGAAACTTCGTAATAATATTTTTCTTTTGCTGTGGCATTTATCTTTTATCAATCAGTATAAAATGAATTTCCTATTCTTCACTAACATTTATATTTTCAATATCTCTATCAAACAAATATAAACCTCCTTTGTCGTTTCCAATAATTTTGAATTTGTCTAAAATAGTTCTAGCCAAAGCCTCTTCTTCCGCTTGTTCAGATACGTACCATTGCATAAAATTATGCACTGTATAATCCTTCTCTTCCAAACATTGAAATACAATTTTATTTACATTGTTTGTTACATTCTCTTCGCTTTTCAGAAAAGTAGAAAAAAGATTTTGTAATGAGTCAAACTCACTTGTTGCTTTATCTAGGCCCGGAATTATAGCTTTCTCTCCGCGTTCATTGACGAATTTTATCAATTTAATCATGTGCATTCGCTCTTCTTCTGACTGTCCGTAGAAAAAATTTGCTACTCCGTTAAATCCGTTTATTTCTGCCCAAGAGGCCATAGATAAATATTGCATGGAAGCATTTGCTTCTAACTTTATTTGTGAGTTTAAAACTTCAACTATTTTTTTTGATATCATAATATAACAGTATTTGTGTTTATTTGTTCAAATTAAGTTTTAAACTTAACTCTGTCAATTGAGCATCATCAAGAGGAGAAGGAGCATCAATCATCACATCTCTTCCTGAATTGTTTTTAGGGAAAGCAATAAAATCACGGATTGTTTCTTGTCCGCCTAAAATAGAGACCAATCTGTCCAGTCCAAATGCCAATCCGCCATGAGGAGGTGCGCCATATTCAAAGGCATCCATCAAGAATCCGAATTGTGCTTTTGCTTCTTCATCTGAAAAACCTAAATGTTTTAACATCGTCGCTTGAATTTGCTTGTCGTGAATTCTGATAGAACCTCCACCAATTTCATTTCCATTCAATACCAAATCGTAGGCATTTGCTTTAACTTCACCTGGGTTTGTAGCTAATAATTCTAACTGACCCGGTTTTGGTGATGTAAACGGATGATGCATGGCGTGGTAATTTCCAGTTTCTTCATCTAATTCTAATAATGGGAAATCAATCACCCATAACGGTGCAAACACTTTTGGGTCTCTAAGACCTAAACGCTCTGCCAATTCCATTCGTAACGCACTCATTTGTGCTCTTACTTTATTAGTATCTCCCGATAAAACACAAACTAAATCACCTTGTTTTGCTCCAGTAATCTCAGCCCATTTTGCTAAATCTTCTTGATCGTAAAATTTATCTACAGACGATTTAAACGAACCGTCATCATTACAACGAGAATAAATCATTCCCAATGCTCCAACCTGCGGACGCTTAATCCATTTTATAATATTATCTATTTCTTTTCTTGTGTTTGAATTTCCGCCAGGAACAGCAATTCCAACTACCAATTCGGCATTGTTAAACACCCCAAAATCTTTATGTTGAGTAACTTCATTCATTTCTGCGAATTCCATTCCGAAACGAATATCTGGCTTATCGTTACCATATTTTTTCATGGCATCGTCATAAGTCATTCTTGGAAAATCTCCAACCTCAACTCCGTTGATTTCTTTTAGTAAATGACGGGTCATTCCTTCAAAAACATTCAAAATATCTTCTTGCTCTATAAACGCCATTTCACAGTCAATCTGTGTAAATTCTGGTTGTCTATCTGCTCGTAAATCTTCATCACGAAAGCATTTTACAATTTGAAAATACTTATCCATTCCGCCAACCATCAACAGTTGTTTAAACGTTTGAGGCGATTGTGGCAAGGCATAAAACTGTCCTTCGTTCATACGACTTGGCACCACAAAATCTCTTGCCCCTTCTGGAGTAGATTTGATTAAATAAGGAGTTTCAACTTCAATAAACCCATCCGAAGATAAGTAGTTACGAACCGCTTGTGTTACTTTAGATCTGAAAATAAGATTGTTCTTTACCGGATTTCTACGGATGTCTAAATAGCGATATTTCATTCGCAATTCTTCACCACCATCAGTTTCATCTTCAATCGTAAAAGGAGGGGTTTTTGATGCGTTTAAAATAGTCAGTTCAGAAACTAAAATTTCAATTTCTCCTGTAGGAATATTTGAGTTTTTAGACTGACGCTCAATTACAGTTCCCTTGATTTGAACTACAAATTCGCGACCTAATTTTTTTGCATCTTCTAATACCGATAAATCCGTACGTTCTTCATCAAAAATTAATTGGGTAATTCCGTATCGATCACGTAAATCGATCCAAATCATAAACCCTTTATCACGTACTTTTTGTACCCAACCTGCAAGTGTAACTTCTTCATTTACATTGGCTAATCGCAATGCTCCGTTCGTATGACTTCTATACATAATTCTTTGTAAAAATTAAGTTGCAAAATTAGTCATTATAGTATTGTTCTAAAAGGGAGTTCTTATATTTGTTTTGAAAACAATTTGAGTTCATATTTCTTTGTAACTTTACACCTCATTATTATTTCAAATAAATGTCCAAATTATATTTAGTTCCAACACCTATCGGAAACCTCGATGACATGACTTTTAGAGCCGTAAAAGTGCTTAAAGAGGTTGATTTAATTTTGGCAGAAGACACGCGTACTTCAGGGAAATTACTAAAACATTTTGAAATTGCTACGCAGATGAAATCACACCATATGCACAATGAGCATAAAATGGTAGATCGGGTCGTACAGCGTATTGAAAGTGGAGAATCAGTTGCTTTAATTTCTGATGCAGGGACTCCGGCAATTTCAGACCCTGGTTTTTTATTGACACGTGCTTGTATAGAAAAGAATATTGAAGTAGACTGTTTACCTGGCGCAACTGCATTTGTACCTGCTTTGGTAAATAGTGGCTTGCCAAATGATAAGTTTGTTTTTGAAGGGTTTTTACCCGTAAAAAAAGGGAGACAAACTCGCTTAAAAATTTTAGCCGAAGAAACTAGAACTATGATTTTTTACGAATCTCCACATAAATTGGTAAAAACCTTAGGGCATTTTACAGAATATTTTGGTGAAGATCGCCAAGTTTCTGTTTCAAGAGAGTTGACCAAAATGTTTGAAGAAACTATAAGAGGAACTGCTATAGAAGTTTTAGCGTATTACACAAATAAACCACCTAAAGGGGAAATTGTTATTGTAGTTGGGGGGAGTAAATGATTCCTTTTGCAATCCTTTGAAGAAACAAACCCATCACTAAAATTTTTATAGATGAATATTTCAGATTTCAAACTAAAATTAAAAACCAAACCAAGTGAAATTGAGTTTTCAGATACCATGACTGTAATCGAAACCAATTATAATTTTACGCCAACGGCATTTATGAATGGTGACTTAAAAAATGATTCTGGTCAAAATTCTGGTTCTTGTAAATTGTTTGCTTTTGCTGTGAAACAAGGATTAACAAAAGATGAAACACTTGCTTGTTTTGGGAAGTATTATTTCGATGAGGTGCTAAACGACTCAAAAGGAAGTGGACATAAAAATATTCGTAATTTTATGAATACAGGTTTTAAAGGATTGATATTTGACGGTGTTGCTTTGGTTAAAAAATAATTTACAGGTACAAACAAATCAACAAACTCAAATTTATTCAAAAGTAGGCTCTTTCTTTGGTTTTCCTTTTAGGAGTTAGATATTCAATAAAATATGTAGTTAACTTTTTTGTTTGATCTAAAGACTTGTCAAGTGTAATTAGGAGGGGTTCTGTAAGTGTTTCCAACCAAAACAGGATGATATGTTTCATCAATACCGATACTATTCACAATTCTTTTTAAGTTGTATGCAAAGAAAAAATAGACTAAACCTTCTTTACATATTTAGTAATAATAACTATTTGAGTAGGCCCTACTTTACCTTCAATAAATTCAGCATTTTCTGAATCTAAAGAAATTCGACGTACCGTAGTTCCTTGTTTAGCAACTAAACTCGATCCTTTTACTTTCAAATCTTTTACCAAAACCACAGAATCTCCTGCCTGTAAAATCACACCATTCACATCTCTATGAATCACTTTTTCACTATCATCTAACCCTTCTCCAGTAGCCTTTGCAAAACGGAGTACCTCATCTTCTAAGTACAACATATCTAACAAATCTTGAGGCCATCCTTCCTTCTTTAATCTTGAAAGCATTCGCCATGCAACTACTTGAACGGCTCTAAACTCGCTCCACATACTATCATTTAAACAACGCCAATGATTAGCATCCGTGCTATCCGGATCTTCAATTTGACCTTTGCAAGTATCACAAACCAATACGCTTCCATCCACACCACCAGTAGAGATTGGAGGCACTTCATAAATGCTTAAATTTGTAGTTGATGCACATAATTCGCATTGATTTCCACTTCTTGCTTCTAAATCTGATAATACACTCATGAATTTGATTTTTTGTTTGACAAAACTACATTTATTATAGCCTTTTACCTATAAAAGAATTTAAATTTATCCAAAGTTTTTTGTGTAGAAAACTTCTTAAATCATACGTGTTTTACGTCTAGGAAGTCTTTATTTCATTTACTGTTTGCTCTTCGTTTACCAATCTAGAAATTTTCAATGGATTTTCATTTTGAAGTTCTTTTGGTAACAAAGCATTTGGATAATTTTGATAACTAAACGGTCGTACCCACCTTTTAATTGAATGAATACCAACTGCCGTAAATCGGCTATCGGTTGAAGCCGGATATGGACCTCCATGATTCATAGACGGACAAACCTCAACACCTGTTGAAACTCCGTTAAAAATAAGTCGACCTACTCTATTCTGTAAAGCATCAATAATTTTAGGATAATTATTTTCCTCATCATTATCAGCGATCAAAGTACCCGTTAACTGTCCTTCTAAATTAGAAATAATCATTTCTAATTGCTCCTCATTTTTACACTGAACAACAATTGAATACGGACCAAAGACTTCTTGATGTAAGATCGGGTTTTCTAAAAATGTAATCCCCTCAACCGTAGTTACCATTTGACGGGCATAATTAGATTTAACACTATTTTCATACACTCCAACTACTTCAATTTCCTTTTGAAAAACTGCTCGTTGTTTATTTGCCTCATATACATCAAAAATAGTTGGATGCAGCATACACTTCGTGTCCACTTTTACTATTTCTTTCCCTAAGTTATTTATAAATTTGGTTAGACTTTTACTTTTTAAACCAAGAATCAAACCTGGGTTTGTACAAAACTGTCCTGTTCCCAAAGTGATGGATGTTGCATACGTTTTCGCCAACTTAATCGCTCTATTTTTCAATGCTTTCGGAAGAATCACAACGGGGTTTACCGACCCCATTTCAGCAAAAACGGGAATAGGCTCTTCCCTTTTAGAAGCCAAATCATACAAAGCTCGTCCACCCTTAATACTCCCCGTAAACCCGACTGCCTTTATTTTGGGGTGCTGCACCAATTGTGTTCCTATATCAATTCCGCTGCTATTTAAATTAGAGAAAACTCCATTTGGCATACCTGTCTTTTGAACCGCTTTTACAATGGCAGATGCTACTAACTCACCCGTACCTGCATGCATGGGGTGTGACTTAACAATAACTGGACAACCAGCAGCGAAAGCCGCTGCTGTATCTCCACCTGCGGTAGAATATGCCAGAGGAAAATTGCTTGCTCCAAAGACAACAACAGGCCCTAAAGGAATCATCATTTTGCGTAAATCTGGTTTCGGAATTGGTTCCCTATTTGGCTGTGCCGTATCAATCACTGCCTCAACCCAAGAACCTTCTTCTACCAAAGTTGCAAAAGATCGTAATTGACCAATAGTTCTTGTTCTTTCTGCTTTTGCTCTTTCTTCTGGCAATCCAGATTCTGAACAATAGCTCTGAATTAATTCATCATCTAAACTCAAAACCTCATCAGCAATGGTATTCAGAAATTCAGCTTTTTTTTTGCCAGATATTTTACTGAATACTTTATATGCTTCTGCTGCCAAATTAACCGCAGCACTAATTTCAGAAGTGGCAGCTTCATAAAAGGGTGTCGTATTTTCAATGTTTAACTTCGGATTGAATGTTTTATACGTAATAGATCCTTTTGAAGAAAGTGAATTTCCTATGTAATTTTTTCCTGTAATCATTTTATAAGTATTTATAATCTGAGAATGTTAGGCTTATTTTTAAAGTTTACCACACTCTTTGCGTTTTGCTTCAAACAACGACAAACAGATGATTTATAGGCAAATTTAGTGTTAATATCCAATTCTGACAATGTAAAAAACACTTCAAACTTTAGCAAATACAGAAAACAGTATCTGATAAATAATAAAAAGGAGCCCATCAAATTACTCAAAACTATATATTTGCCTTAATGAAAATTTTTCTCTTATTTTTCTTACTACTCACATCCATTGCTTTTTCGCAACAAACAGATACTATTGATAAAAGTGAAGGAAACAAACTTCGAGCGTTTTATGCCAATCCTGGGTTTAAATTTGAAACAATAGATGGAAAATATAGAGTCCGCATCAATTTTAGAGTACAATTTAGGGGTTACATAAATTTTGATGATGACCCTACATCCGCTACTGATTTTCAAAATTATCAAAACGGATTTAATGTAAATAGAGCCCGTTTTAAGGCAGGGGGAAATGTATATCAAAAATGGATGAAATACTATTTAGAGTATGACTTAGAAGGGGGTAATCTCCTAAATTTTGAGTTTATGCTCGAAAAATATAGCTTTTTGAAATTAAGAGTGGGACAATTTAAAGCACAATATAGTAGCGAACGTGTAACATCATCTGGTAGGCAACAAACGATTGAAAGATCTGTTGTAAACAGACCTTTTACTATAGACCGACAACGCGGAATTTCTCTTTACGGAAATCCACATGGCAGCGGTAGTCTCAATTTTAGTTATTGGCTTTCAACATTTACAGGAACTGGGCGTGGAAACACAAATAACGACGACCAACATATGATGTATATGTCTAGGTTGCAATGGAATTTAAATGGGCGTGTTTTAAGATTTAGAAGTTCTGATTTTGATATCACAGAGAAATTCACTTCACGTATTGCTATTGCCGCTGTTACAAACAGAAGTAAGTTTACTCGGTTTTCTACAAGTGGTGGAGGTGAATTAGAAGGCTTTGAAAATGCTGCGGATGGTCAATATAGAGTAAATCAATTTTTAATAGAAACTGCTTTTAAATACAAAGGTCTTTCTTGGCAACAGGAATATCATTGGAAAGAAATTAATGATGAAATCAACCCAGTGCCTCAAACACATTTAACGGGTCTTTATACTCAATTAGGCTATATGCTGCACCAAAGTTTAAACTTTTTTCCTGAAAAATTAGAGTTGTATGGACGTTATGCTCAATATGACCCAAATCGTATAATTAGCAATGATTTTCAAAGAGAATATACTTTTGGTAGTAATTATTTTTTCTTCGGACATAACAACAAATTGAGTTTGGAGTATTCCTATTTAGATTATGAATCTATTGACGGAATTGCAGATCAATCTGGTAGTAGATTTCGGATTCAGTGGGATATTAGTTTCTAAAGATTATTATATTATTGAAGTAAGCATTTAATTTAATATCTTTAAAGTCAATAAAATATAGAGAAAACGG
>JAGLDM010000458.1 GCA_023145595.1 Flavobacteriaceae bacterium
TTGATTTGTGTATTGATTCGTGAAAGATACTACTACTTCTTAATTATTGTTTGAACTTAGTACTTAAGAATGACTATCTTCAAAAGGTATCATAAAGCACATTATTTACTTATAAATTATATGTAATTACGTATAATTTATCACTTACAACGAGTATTATATGCAATTACATATAATTTAGTATATTTGCAGTATATTATACTTAAAAGCATATAATGGTAGAGTTATCACAGTTTGTAAAAGAACGTAGAAAAGAAGTGAATTTAACCCAAGAGGAATTTGCTGAAAGGGCAGGAATAGCACTAACTGTTCTTCGAAAAATTGAACAGGGGAAAACGAATTTGAATATGGATAAAGTAAATCTAGTATTGAATATGTTTGGTCATGCGCTGGCTCCGGTGAGTTTAAAGGAGTTTGAGGATTTAAAGGAATAGTTTATGAGAAGTGCAGAAATATATTATGATACAACTCTTGCTGGAAAATTAGTAGAGACTGATGATGGAGAATACACCTTTACATATGAAGAAGCGTATGTAAAAAAACATCCAACTCAATTTATAGTATTTTCTTTACCGGTAAGGATTGAATCATATGTGAGTAATAGATTATTTCCATTCTTTGAAGGATTGATTCCTGAAGGTTGGCTGTTAGATATTGCATCAAAAAATTGGAAAATAAATCCAAACGATAGAATGGGTTTATTATTGGCTTGTTGTCAAAATTGTATTGGAGCGGTAAGTGTTAAATCAATCGAAAAAGATGAATAGTAAGTGTTTATATTGTTATGAAACTTTGACGCATGAAATAGATTTTCATAAAAAGTGTAGTTTGAAGTTTTTCGGAACGAAAGAAGCTCCAAAATTGACGTATACTTTTGATCAAATGACAGAATTGGCCAAAAGTGTAGTGGAGCGCAGTGTAGCAGTTCCAGGAGTGCAGCCTAAATTATCGATGTCTTTAATTGAAGAGAATAAAGGTAACAGATTAACGGTAGTAGGAGCATTGGGAGGAAACTATATATTCAAACCACCTTCTTTAGAATTTTCTGAAATGCCACAAAATGAGCATGTGACAATGCGATTAGCCGAGTTTATGAGTATAAAAACGGTGCCATCTTCATTAATTCGATTGAAATCGGGAGAACTCTCCTATATAACAAAGCGAATAGATAGGAGCGAAGGAGGGAAGCGGATTCATATGTTAGATATGTTTCAGATTACAGAGGCTTTTGATAAATATAAAAGTTCGATGGAAAAAATTGGGAGGGCTTTAGGGCAATTCTCAAGCAATACTTTATTGGACAAACTATTCTTTTTTGAATTGACGTTATTTAGTTTTCTTACAGGTAATAATGATATGCATTTGAAAAACTTCTCTATGATAAAGAGTGACTCTAGTTGGTTATTATCACCTGCTTATGATTTGTTAAATGTATCCATTGTAAATCCAGATGATAAAGAAGAGTTGGCCTTAACTTTAAACGGAAAAAAGAGAAAACTCACAAAAGAACATTTTTTGAATTTCGGTATTGGACTTGGGTTGACGGATAAACAAATTGAAGGTGTATTTAAACGGTTTGAAAAAAAGAAAAAAGGTGTATTTGAAATGGTTCAAAGTTCATTTTTATCAGAAAGCATGAAAACGAAATATAATGATCTTTTAGAAGAGAGATATTCCTGGTTATTTTAAAGTGGTAGTATGTATGAAAACATTTAATTTATTTATAAAGTTGGTTTTAATTTCATTAATTCTTTTATTCAGTTGTGTTTCTAAGACTGTAAATGAAAAACATGGAATTAATGAAATTAAAAAAGATAAATTAATTTTAAAATCTAATTCACCTTCAATACTTTATCCAACATCAACAACAGGTCAAATCATAAATCATAAGTATTACTCACTTTCATACAGCGAAGAAGACGAACAATCAGAATGGGTAGCCTATAAAATTATAAGCAATAAATTACAAAATATTACCCGAACAAATGATTTCAGAGAAGACCCATCTATAGTTACTGGGTCTGCTGAACTTTATGATTATAAAGGGAGTGGTTATGATCGAGGGCATTTGGCACCAGCAAAAATAATGTCGTACAATAAAACCTCCATGAGTGAGAGTTTTTATATGAGTAATGTGAGTCCTCAAGTTCCTGGGTTTAATAGAGGGATCTGGAAAAAACTTGAAGGAAAAGTAAGATATTGGGCAGAAATGAATGATTCTTTATATGTTGTTACGGGGCCAATATTAAGTCGCCCTATCGATATTATTGGAGATAATGATGTAACTGTGCCAAGATCATTTTACAAAGCACTGCTAGGCTTTAAAAATGGTAAAGTCAAAGGGATTGCATTTATTATGCCTAATCAAAAATCAACTAAAAGCATCTATTCATTCGCTGTTTCAATTGATGAGGTTGAAGAAATAACTGGAATTGATTTTTACTACAATTTAGACAGTAAAATTCAAAATGAAGTTGAGGCTAATGCGAATATTAAACTTTGGGTTTTAAGAAAAAAACAAACACCTAAATGAACACAGATATTATTGAAAAAATTATTTTTTTTGTAATAGTAGCGATTCTATTATATGCAATTGCAAAATATAAAATTGCTGATTATAGAAAAAAGAAAGCTCAGAAAAAACGTTTTGAACGAGGAAATCAATTAGAAACTGAAGCACGATATTTTCTTAAGAAAAAAGGATATAGAATTATTAGTGAACAAGAAATCCATCATCATAAATATCTGGTTAATGGTGAAAAACGAGAATCTAAATTGATACTAGATTATGTTGTAAAAAGGAATGGTAAAAAATATATTGTAGAGGTTAAATCTGGTAAATCGGCTATATCATTAAAAGATAAAAATTCTAGAAGGCAATTATTGGAATATGATTTTGTAATAGAGAACGATGGTGTTTTTCTTTTGGATATGGAAAATAAGAATATGCAGTTGGTAGAATTTCACACAAAGGCTGAACGAAAAGATGAAACATTACGAAGGGTTATTATAATTTTTGCAATAATTGGTATTGCAATTCCATTTTGGGAGTTGAAAATATTAATTGGAATAATATTGTTCGTTATTTGGAAGTACCCTAATAAGAGTAAGAGAGTATTGTCGATTTTTCCAAACCTTAAATTTTAATTTCTTCAAAATTAGTAAAGACAACAATAATATTTTGAATCATAAAAAAAGCCGAGCGATTAAACGCTCGACTTATGAATTAAGAATGTAAATAGGGTTATTCATTCCTAATTCAATAAATTATAGGCTGCTCTGCAATAATCATTTTATTTACAACCAATTTTTCTTCAACATTTAAAGAAGCCCCTTTTAAAAATTCTAATAATTTTATGAGTTTTTCAAAATTATTAAATGGAATCACTTCATAATCAAGATCAATTTTCTCTAATAATTTTGTTATACTATTTTCAATTTCTTTAGTATTTATTTCTTTTATTCTTTCCATATTATAGTATGTTCTCTTTTGTATTTAATCTAGGTCGTAAATTTAAATTCAATTGATGAAATAATATGTTCTTTTCAATTACGACCGTCATAGAGAGGAGTAGTCTCCTATGACAGAGAAAATACATAATTCTTCATTTTAAGTGATTAAGTACTTCTAATCGCGATGTTTATAAACTTAATCATGTTGCAAAGGTATGTTATCTTTTTGGTTTACAACCCGACACGCGCTGTCGGGTAATACTATTTATTTAAAATAAAGTATATTTACATAACCAAAAATATGCAAAATGAAAAAGTATAATTCCCTAGGCGAGTTGCTTATAGGTTATAGGGTGTTTAATGGCATA
>JAGLDM010000459.1 GCA_023145595.1 Flavobacteriaceae bacterium
TATCATCATAAGGAAATACATGAAAATACATGGTAACTCCGGCATACGTTTGTCTATTGATTTTTTTGGAATTACTAAGCGATCTAAAATATACAGTAAAAGCACCATTCACCTTAATATTTCCGGGATTTACACCTTTAGTAAACCAAGTTGAAGTATATACCGAAACACTCACTTTTACAGGTTGCCCCACAAAAACACTACTTCTATTAATGCTAACATCACTAATTAAATGGCGTTGACCATAAAACAATTGACTGCAAATCAGCAATAAAAAAAGGATGCTATGTTTTAGTTTATAGGTTACCATTTATCAATATTCGAAGGTGGTTTTATCTTGTTTATTTTTACTTGATGTTTAAATTTCCGTTTTAAAAATAGCGCAGGGTCGTCATCTACTTTTCGCATCAAAACTTTTTGTGCTCCGTCTTGTTTTCCTGATTCAAAATCATCTGGAACTTCTTCCAATTCTTTTCCTTTTCTAATATCAGTATTTGTAGTTTCTTCCAAGCGCTCTTTTTTCATATCTTCTTCGGTAGCTTTTTGTCCGCCGCCACTTAAATCTTCAGGGCTTTTATTTTGTTCATTTTCTGCGCGTTGCTCTTCCGGGTTTGCACGTGCCTCTTCGGCTTCTTCTTTACTTACTTCGCTTTCTCCTCCCAAATTCTGAGTTGCTAATTGCTGATTTTTTTTGGCAGCATCCATATCAGGGTCTAATTCAATCGCCTTTCCAAAAGCAATTTCTGCCGATGCGTAATCACCACTTTTATAATAGGATATTCCTAAATTATAGGCACCCATTGCCGTAGTGTCTCTGCTGAATTCTGAGATGGCTTCATCATAATTTCCAGATTTATAATAAGCGATTCCTTTTCTTAATGGATCGGTATAGGTTTCTGCTGCTTTTTCAAAATTACCTTTATTAGAAAGTTTTTGCGCCTGATAATTTTTTGTGAACCATAAATCATCAAAAGTTTCTACTTTACTACATGAACTAAAAGTCACCAAAATTAAAAGCGAATAAATCACCCAGCCTTTTCTAAAAGAAAGAACTAATAAAAAAGCTAACGGAATTATAAACCAAATGCCTTTGTCTTCCCAATCGTCATTTTGTTGATTGTCTTTTTCTGTAAACTCTAAATCGGCAGCAATGCTTTTTGCCAACAATTCCATGTCACTGTTATCCAATGTCAATTCATTAATAGTGATTTTTTCTACGGATGCTAATTTTGATAGTACGGATTGATCTAAAGATGAATGAACCAGTTTCCCTTTTTTATTTTGAATAAGACCCCGACCATATTTCTTCGGAATTTTTGCACCTGTATTTGTTGCCATCGGAATTATTGTAACCGATGTATTGTTGTTTTGGATATAACTTTGTAACAAATTAAAACTATGTTCTGTAAAATCATCGGTAATTAAAAGTAAGGTAGCCGGCGCATCAATATGATTGGTTAGGGTATCTGCAATTTCCAAAGCCGCTTTTAAATTGGTGCCTTCATAAGGCATAATGTTGGGTGATAATCCGCTGATGTGAGATTTGATAATTTTATAATCTCTTGTCAACGGAATAACCGTATGCGCTGTTCCAGAAAAACCAACTAAAGCAATTCGTGCTCTTGGATTGGCATCTAATAAATCAGTAATTTTAAATTTGGCGCGCTCCAACCTGTTGGGCTGTATGTCTGTCGCCATCATACTTTGCGATAAATCTAAGGCAATTACAAGCGGTGTTTCTAGTTTCTTTTCTGGCAATTCAACTTTGTTCCATGTGGGTCCAGACACTCCAATTATTGCCAAGGATAAGGTGATGAACGAAAGTAGTTGCATCCATTTTTTTAAAGATTCAGAACCTTTTTTAATTACGTATTGTCTTAGATGAGGTGCAATAACTTTTTGCCATTTTATTTGTTCACGACTCGCGAATAAATTGACGAGAAACAATAGTGCAATCGGAACTAAGATCCACAATAATTGTGGTCTCAAAAAATGAAATTCGGCCCAGTTTATATTTTTTAAAGCGCCTATCATTTTGGCTTGCTTTTAAATTGAGAAACGAACGACAAAATCGTATTAATGAGCGAAAGTAAAATTGCAATTCCGATAGCCAATAATAGCGGATAAAAATAAAGTAGTGTTTTTGGTCGGTAGGTTTCTTCTTCGTATTCAATAGGTTCTAATCGATCTAATTCTTTGTAAATTTCTTCTAAGCGTTCGGCATCAATGGCTCTAAAATATTGCGCATCGGTTAAATCGGCAATTTCCTCTAAAGTTTTTTCATCTAAATCTGAACTTGATTTTGTGGGATCACCAATTCCTATTGTATAAACATAAATAGAGTCTTTTTTAGCAACATCTGCAGCGTCTAAAGGTAAAATATCGGTTCCGGCATCCACGCCATCAGACAATAACAGCATCACTTTTGTTTTGATGGTGTCTTGCTCAAACATTTCAACACCCTTCATAATTGCCTTTCCAATATTGGTCATTTGTCCGGCAAAACCAACATCGGCTTCGTCTAACATTTTATCAACTGTATTTAAATCTGGTGTAAATGGCGCTTGAATATATGCGTTAGATCCAAAGAAAATTAAGCCCATTCTATCGCCTTCTCTTCTCGAAATAAATTCATGCATTACATGTTTTACGGCATCCCAGCGTTTGGCTCGTTTACCATCAATTACCCAGTCTTTTTGTGCCATGCTAAAGGAGATATCAGCAACAATTAAAAAGTTACGTGATGTTTTTACTTTCATTTCTGGTTCTGCGACTAACTGAGGTGATGAAAATGCGGAGAGCAATAAAATCCAGATAAGGTATAAACCAATCCAAGTAAAAATATTTCGTCTTTTTACCAAGGCAGACTTCCGTGGTTTTTCTCCCGAATATTCTTGTGCTTTTTTAAAGTTGGCAATGTTTAAAGAGGCAGATTTTAAATGCAGCGCAGGAAATATAAAATACACCAATAACGGTAATGGTAAAATCCAAAACACCCATAAATATGCTATTTCAAAATTTTCAGGCATGGGTTTGTATCCATTTTTTAGTGAGACTTAGAATTTCTTTTTTTGTAGCAGTATTGATATTCTGATTGTTGTTTTGAATGGCTAAAAAAGGTTCGCTATATTTTGTAAATGACGTATTTTGCCCTTTTGATTCTAAAAACAGCAGCCATTCATCGCCATACAGTGCTGCAACTTCTTTTCGCCCATAAGCAGTGATTGCAACCGATTTTAAAAGGATTGCAATTTTATTGATATTTTTGTTTGATTCAATATTAATGCTTGATAATTGATTTATTGCGACCCTTCTATACGCATTCTTTTTATAATGTTGCATCCATTTGTAGGTGAAAATTATCATCAGAAAAAAAGCAATTATTGCCATAATTTTCCAGCCAATAGTTTCAAAAGAGAAATAAATTGGTTCGGGCTCTTTAATCGGAGCCAATTTCAATTCCTCATTTTGTGGAAACAAAATAAGATTGATAAAAAGGATGCTATGACTTAAAATAAAACTCATTTTGTTGATCCTTTTAAGATGTTTTTTAATTGCTCATCAACATCACTTACCGTGTCGAATTTTAAAATAGGAATACGGTGTTTTTTCATTTCTGCTTCAAATTGATTGAACTCATCTGTAAATCCGTCATAAAAACGTTGACGTATTTTTTTATTAGCACCATCAACTAACAATTGTTGTTGGCCATCTCCCGCAATCAATTTTGTTTTGGGAATCACTTGTTCCATCGGATCAAAAACTTTTGCCAATATCACATCATTGTGTTGTGAAAGGGATGCTATATTTTTTATGGTGATTGGATCATAGCGATAAAAATCAGAAATGATAACAATTAAAAAATCATGGGTTACAATATTTTTAACTTTTGAAAAAATCTCTTTTTGAGTTTTTGTAAAATCATTGGAATCAGAATCTTTTAATTCATGATTCCGTTCTACAATTTTTTCAAAAAAGCGAACGATATTTTTGCGGTCTCTTTTTGGGAATATAATATCAAT
>JAGLDM010000046.1 GCA_023145595.1 Flavobacteriaceae bacterium
CAAATGGGAGGTTCTGATCAGTGGGGGAATATCACTACAGGAACTGAATTAATTAGACGTAAAGCACAAGGGAAAGCATTCGCAATTACAGTGCCTTTGGTAACAAAAGCAGACGGAACCAAATTCGGAAAAACAGAAGGCGGAAATGTATGGTTAGACGCTAAGAGAACATCACCTTATAAATTTTATCAATATTGGTTAAATTCTTCGGATGCTGATGCAGAAAAGTATATTAAAATTTTTACTTTTTTAGATCAGGAAACTGTTGAAAAACTAATCACAGCGCATAAAGAAGCGCCTCACTTAAGGTTGTTACAAAAGAAAATAGGTGAGGAGGTTACGATTTTAACACACGGACAAGAAGCTTATGATAATGCTATAAAAGCATCAAATATTTTATTTGGAAAATCGACTTCAGACGATTTAAAGAGTTTGGATGAACAAACCTTTTTAGATGTTTTTGAAGGCGTTCCACAAGCAGAAATTTCTAGAGATCAAATTGAAAACGGATTCGAAATTGTACCTGCTTTTGCAGAAACTGGATTCTTAAAATCGAATGGAGAAGTGCGTAGAGCATTAAAAGAAAACTCTATTTCTGTGAATAAAATGAAAGTGAAGGAAGACTTTGTAATTACTTCATCCGACTTAATTGCTAATAAGTATGTGTTATTACAGCGAGGTAAAAAATCTTACTTTTTGTTAAAAGTTGTTTAGTGAAAGACCTAACAAAGACGCTAAAATAAAATTTCAGAAATCCCCTAAGCAAGTGCTTAGGGGATTTTTTTTGGTCATATTACAATACCTACTTTTTCCTTTTTAATGTTTGTGTGTAAATATTCATACCTTAACACTTTTTTAACCTATAGACAATTTCCTTTTTTAGACTTTTGTTTCACCTAAAAAAATAAATAAATTTCATGAAAAAACTAAATTTATTATTCTTATTCGTTTCCATTTCAATAGGAATCAGTGCACAAACAATAAATTTAAACGATCCGTTGCCAACAGATACTCGATTTAAAAAAGGAGTACTCGAAAATGGAATGACCTACTATTTGCATAGTACCGATGTAACCAAAGATGTGGCGAGTTACTATATAATCCAAAATGTTGGCTCAATTTTAGAAAATGAAGACCAACGAGGATTAGCACATTTTTTAGAGCATATGGCTTTTAACGGAACAGAAAACTTTAACGGAAAAGAGTTCTTAAATACCATGCAAGAACGCGGTTTGGTATTCGGAAGAGATATTAACGCATATACTTCTTTTGATGAAACGGTGTATAATGTTAATAATGTTCCGACCACACCAGAAATGACAAAAATCGGATTACAAATTTTACACGACTGGTCTAACTACTTATTGTTGACAGATGAGGAGATAGATTCAGAACGTGGTGTAATTAAAGAAGAATGGCGTACTAGACAAAGTGGCGGAATGCGCGTTTTGGAAAAAACATTTCCTGTTAGATTTAATAATTCAAAATATGCCTATAGATTTCCGATTGGATTAATGAGCGTAGTCGATAATTTTGAGTACAAAGCATTACGCGATTTTTACCATGATTGGTACCGAACGGATTTACAAGCAATTGCAATTGTAGGTGATTTTGATGTAGCGGAAATGGAAAAAAAGATAATTGCTAAGTTTTCTGAAATTCCTGCTGTAGAAAACCCATTAAAAAGAAAAATGGTTCGTATTCCTGATAATGAAGAACTCATGTTTGTTATGGCTATGGATGAAGAAGTAGCGACCTCTACTATTTCATTTAATATCCGTCACGATAAATCATTAGAAGATCAAACAGTTGGCGATTTAAAAGAAGGGTTAATTGATATGATGATTAATAGCATGATTTCAACGAGAATCAATGAATTGTCTCAAAATCCAGAGGCAACTTTTCTGTGGGCAGGTATTTCTTATCGAGATGCTTGGGCAGTGTTGCATAAAGAATTCGGCGTGAGTATTGGTCCAAAACCAGATCAACAACATGCTGCTTTTAAAGAGGTGCTTACGGAAGTAATACGTGCAACAAATTTCGGATTTACAAAAGCAGAAATAGATAGAACCATCATACAACTTAGCAGTTATTACGAAAATAAAATTGCAAAAATTGACGATGTTTCTCATGCTTCTATTATTCGTACAATTCAGTCTAATTATTTGGAGAATGCTCACATGACCGATATTGTTAAAGAATTTGAATTAGTTAAAGTTATTTTCGACGAACTAAAGGCTGAAGAGATTCAGGCGAGATTGCAAGAAATGTATGCTCAAAAGAATAGATATATTACCGTTACAGGAGTAGAAGGTAGAAAAAACTTGACAAAAGAAGACGCTTTGGCTATTATTTTATCTGTAGAAAATGATGCGTCTATTGAGGCGTATGCTGAGGAGTCTGGAGATAAATCATTGATGGATGGTGTGAATTTAACCGTAGGAAAAATTGTTTCAACCGAAAAGAATGAAAAAATTGAAGCAACCACTTTTACCTTGAGTAACGGAATAAAAGTACATTATAAATTTGTAGATAAAAATAAAGACGATGTGAAATTACAAGCGATTAGTGATGGTGGAAAATCATTGATTGATCCTGCAGATTTTGCTTCTAACGAATTTGTTGAAAATGTTATTCAAATGTCTGGTTTAGGAGAATTTTCTAGCACAGACTTGCCAAAATTATTAGCAGGAAAAACGGCAAATTCTTCATTCTCAATAGGTGAAATAACAGAAGGTATTTCAGGAAGTTCAAACACAAAAGATGTTGAGACAATGTTACAGTTGGTGAATTTAAGATTTACACATCCACGTTTTGACGAATCTAGTTATAAAGTATTTATGCAACAATTAGATAGTTATTTAATTCGTAAAGGAGCAGATATAAAATCAAAAATAAGCGATAGTTTAACGGTAACTTTATACGGAAACAACAATCCGAAGAACCGAATTTTAACCAAAGAATATGTTTCTGAAGTTTCTTTTGAAACTATGAAAAACATCTATAATAATCGTTTTGCAAATGCGGCTGATTTTGAATTTTTTATTGTAGGAGACGTAAAACAAGAGGATTTAACACCGTTGTTAGAACAGTATATTGCAAGTATCCCAACTGATGAAAGTCGTGAGAATTGGAAAGATAATAAAGCACAATGGATTCAAAAAAATACAGATAAAGATATTTATTTGGTAATGGAGAATCCAAAAGCAACAGTGCGTTTTGCAGTAAAAAATGAAATGAAGTATTCATTAAAAAACGCCCAATTAATGAAAACTTTAGGAGATGTATTGCAACTTCGATTTACTGAAACGTTGAGAGAAGAGGAGGGAGGAACTTACGGTGCTAGGAGTTGGGGTTCATTGTCTAAAGAGCCGAAAGAACAAGGTTATTTGTCTATATCGTTTGATTGCAATCCAGATAAAGTAGATGATTTAGTTAAAATTGTAAATGATGAGGTTCAGGCAATTGCAGATGGAAAAATTCAACAAGTGGATTTAGATAAAACCTTAAAAAGTTATTTGAAGGGAAGAGAGGAAGCAAAAAACTACAATAATTACGAAATGGCATTGTTAAAAAACTATGTTTTGGAAGGTTATAATATGAATGATTCTGCTAACTTTGAAGATATTGTGAATGCAATTACAGTAAAAGATCTTCAAAAAATAGCAAAGAAATTATTAAAAAGTTCTTCTTCTTTTGAGATTGTATTTAAACCTAAAATGTAAATGTATGCAGAAGATTAAAGTCGGAATACTATTTTTGTTTTTTGGCGTTATCAGTCAAGCTCAAATTATAGCCCCTGTAAAATGGACAACGAGTGTAGAGAAAGTGAGCGACATAGAATATGTGTTGGTGGCAACAGCAACAATTGATACAGGTTGGCATTTGTATTCTCAAAATGTACCCGAAGATGGACCAATCCCTACAAGTTTTATTTTTGAAGGGAGTTCAAACTTCTTAAAAAAGGGAAATACAAAAGAAGAAAAAGGACATACTATTGATGATCCAATTTTTGAAATGCAAATAAAATATTTTGACACATCTGCTAAATTTGAACAGCGGATTAAGGTGAAAATTTCAGAGCCATTTACGGTAAATGCTATCGTTGAGTTTATGGTGTGTAATGATACACAATGTTTACCGCCTAAAGAAGTAGATTTGATGTTTCAAATTCAGTAATAAATTAATTTAAAATGAAGAAAGTAATATTAGCCTTTGTGCTACTTTTGAACTTAACCTCTTTTTCTCAGATTTTAGAACCTGTAAAATGGTCAACCTCCGTTGAGAAGATTTCAGAAACAGAATACAATTTAATTTCAACGGCAACGATTGATTCGGGTTGGCACTTGTATTCACAAGATGTTCCTGAAGATGGACCAATTCCAACTACTTTCACCTACGATGATGAGGCGGGTGCTTTTAAAATAGTTGGTAATACATCGGAAGAAAAAGGACACACCATAGATGACCCTGTTTTTGAAATGAAGATTAAATTCTTTGAAAAATCGGCTCGTTTTGTTCAAAAGATTACTGTAGCAGGAGATAAAACCAAGGTAAATGCTTTTGTCGAATTTATGGTTTGTGATGATGCGAGGTGTTTGCCTCCTACTGAGGTAGATTTAGTTTTTGATTTAAGTAAAAGTTCTACAGTTGCTGTTTCGACTGTGACCAAAGAACAGAATAACTCAACAATTTCACCTTCAAAAAAGGAATCTAAAAAAGGCTTGTGGGGTATTTTCTTT
>JAGLDM010000460.1 GCA_023145595.1 Flavobacteriaceae bacterium
TGAATAAATATAGTTTCCATACCAGACCACATTGATTCTTGTTCCATTAAAATAATTTGAGCAACATTAGAAGAAGCACCAAAGCCGATTCCATTAAATCCACCAGATTGTGACATGATAAAACTTGCAATTCCTATAATTTCACCTTTCATATTAAACATAGGTCCTCCAGAATTTCCAGGGTTAATAGCTGCATCTGTTTGAATAAATTCAACAGGTTGAAAACTGTGTTTTAACGGATCATGTGCCATTCTTCCACTCACAATTCCTCTTGAAAGTGTTTGCTCTATACCTAATGGAGCGCCAATTACAAAGATGTCTTCGCCTATTTTTACTTTATCAGAATTACCAATGGTTGCTACATGTTTCTTGCGAACCTTAAATGTAGGTCCAATTTTGATCAATGCAACATCAGACATGGGACTACTGCTAATTACTTCTGCTTCATATACGTCACCATCTGTGAATTTCACGATTACTCTTTCAGCTAAATGAACAACATGGGAAGCTGTCCATATAGATCCATCTTTAGAAACCAAGACTCCCGATCCTAACCCTTCTGAAGTGTTTATTTTCTGTTTATCTCCCCCACCTGCACTTTCTGCACTTATGGTTTTAATAACTACAATCGATGAATGTACACGATCAAATAATTCTGGTAAACTTTGAGAATACACGAAAGATGAAATGGCAATAAAAACAATAGATAAAATTAACTTTTTCATGATTTGATAATTATAGGTTTATTTAATATGTTTTTTGGTTCTGCTCTAAATTTAAAGTCTTTTTAAAATATAGTTGTTATTCTGACAGAGCGAGAAAAAGAGCGACGAAGAATCTCACAAAACACAAGTGTTTAGACTTCTCGTCGCTCTTTTTGCAGAAATGAGATTATCCGTTAAAATAATAGGAGGATTTTTTTAGTCGCCCATTTTAACAATTAATCCGCCAGAAACTTCCCAATGAACTAAAGGTACGTGAAAACTGGTTCCGCCACTACATCCATAAGGACCGCAGTAAACTCCACCGCCAGACCATCGCATTGGTAAAATTAGGTTTGTTTGTAAACGAAGTCCAATACGTTCGTTAAAAAATATTTTAACCCCACCTCCGATAGATCCAGAAAACTCCCAAGAGCTATCATTGAATGAGTTTGAATTTAGAATTCTATAATACGAAGCGCCTAAAGAAGCCTTAAGAAAAGGTCTAATATCATCTGAGGAAAACTCGTGCAAACTCCCTAATTGATAATGATCAAACCTAGAATCATAGCGTTCAGT
>JAGLDM010000047.1 GCA_023145595.1 Flavobacteriaceae bacterium
CGAAAGCTTCTTGAAAAACAGAAAAAAGGAAAAAAACGAATGCGTCAAGTAGGAAATGTAGAAATTCCGCAAGAAGCATTTATGGCTGTTTTGAAATTGAACGATTAATTAATCAAAAAATTATATTTTCTTAATACATTAGGTTAAATAATTTTGTACTTTCATCGTCTTAAATTTAAAGAGGATGAAAATAATACACCTAAGCGCCGAATGTTATCCCATTGCTAAAGTAGGTGGATTAGCAGATGTTGTAGGAGCATTTCCAAAATATCAGTCAAACAAAAACATTACTTCCGAAGTAATAATGCCTTTGTATGACAATAAATTTTCAGAACAAAACTCCTTTCAAACCATATATAGCGGTCAATTAAATTTAGGCTCCGAAATACTAGATTTTGAAATTCAAACTTTAGAAACCAATACGCTCGATTTTACAGTCTATTTTGTAAAAATTCCAGATTTATTATATGTTGACTATGTATATTCTTTTGATGATACCGATCGATTTTTAGCCTTTCAAATTGCTGCTTTGGATTGGATGTTGACATGGAAAGAAAAACCAAGTATTATCCATTGTCACGATCATCATGTAGGATTGATCCCTTTTATGCTGCAAGAGTCATTCAAATATGAATCTCTTAATAAAATTTCGAATATACTTACCATACACAACGCACAGTACCAAGGTTCCTTTTCACATGATAAAGTAAATTTAATTCCTGAATTTAATTTTAACAATGTAGGACTACTCGATTGGGGAGAAGTTATAAACCCTTTAGCCTCGGCAATAAAATGTGCTTGGGGAGTTACTACGGTTTCTCCTGGATACATGGAAGAACTGAAATTAAAAGCAAATGGTCTTGAGGATTTATTAAGGCATGAAAGCGCCAAATGTGTTGGGATATTAAACGGAATCGATTCAGAAGTTTGGAATCCAGAAACCGACAGTTATATCGTAAAAAACTTTAGCAATAGCCGTGTAATATCTGGAAGAAAAGCAAATAAGGAATGGCTGTGTAAAGAATTCAATTTTGATGCTAAAAAACCGTTATTTGCTTTCATCGGAAGATTAGTCGGAGAAAAAGGTGCCGATTTATTGCCAGAAGTTTTTGAAAAATCGCTTCAAAATAAAAATATTTCCATACTTTTATTGGGTTCTGGACAAGATGATGTTGAAGCCAAATTAAGTTCATTAAAAGAAAATCATGAAGGTTCATATAACGCATATATCGGTTATGACGAAAAACTCTCACACATAATTTATGCTGGGGCAGATTTCTTACTCATGCCTTCTCGAGTAGAACCTTGTGGTCTGAATCAAATGTATGCTTTACGCTATGGTTTAATCCCGATTGTTCGAGAAGTTGGAGGGCTGAAAGATACCATTATTGATATTGCTGATGGCGGTTTTGGAATTACTCATAAAGAAGTTGAAACGGAACAAATTGTACATGCAATTGAGAGAGCAACAGAATTATATCAAAATAAAAAACAATTCAATAAAATTAGAAAATATAGTATGACGATTGACCATTCTTGGGATGTGTCGGCAGCAGAATACCTTAATTTATACCAATCCTTAAAAAAATAACTATGATTAACGACAAAGTATTGAGCATTATATTAGGAGGTGGACAGGGTTCTAGATTATACCCTCTAACTAAAACAAGATCAAAACCGGCAGTTCCTATTGCAGGTAAATATCGATTGGTAGATATTCCAATATCTAACTGTATAAATTCGAATATTAAAAGAATGTTTATTCTAACACAATTTAATTCGGCTTCGTTAAATAAACATATTAAAAACACCTATCATTTCAGTGTTTTTAGCTCTGATTTTGTAGATGTGTTAGCTGCGGAGCAAACAATGCAAAGCTCCGATTGGTTTCAAGGAACTGCTGATGCAGTGAGACAAAGTATGCATCATTTTTTGAAACATGACTTTGAATATGCCCTCATACTATCTGGAGATCAATTGTATCAAATGGATTTCAACAAAATGTTGAGTGCTCATATAAAAGCAAAGGCCAAAATATCTATTGCAACAATTCCTGTAAACGCAAAAGATGCCACTTCATTTGGAATCTTAAAATCAGATGAAAAAAACACGATTACCTCGTTTATAGAAAAACCAGCGGCTGAATTACTACCCGATTGGACATCGGAAGTAAGTGATGATATGAAATCTCAAGGGCGAAATTATTTAGCCTCCATGGGAATATATATTTTCAACAAAGATTTGTTAATTAAATTGATGGGAAACCCTGACACAAATGATTTTGGAGGTGAAATTATTCCACAATCAATCAATAAACACAAAACTTTAAGTTATCAATTTGAGGGCTATTGGACCGATATTGGAAATATAGACTCCTTCTTTGAAGCTAATATTGGTTTGACAGATGATATTCCTAAGTTTGATTTATACAATAGCCAAAAACGCGTTCATACCAACGCACGGATACTTCCACCATCCAAAATTTCTGGAACGACTATAAACAATAGCATTGTTGGAGATGGATGTCTTATTTCTGCTTCAAAAATTGAAAGATCGGTGATCGGAATTAGATCTAGAATTGGAGAAGGCTCAACAATAATGAGCACCTATATGATGGGAAGTGATTGTTATGAATCTCTTGAAGATATTGAGACCAAAAGCATTGAAAACTTAATGGGGATCGGTGAGCGTTGCTATATTAAAAATGCTATAATCGACAAAAATTGCCGCATTGGAGATGATGTGAGAATTATAGGTGGTCCTCATTTAGAAAATATAGAAACAGATAATTATTGTATAAAAGAAGGTATTGTTGTAATTAAAAAAGGAGCCATAATCCCGAAAGGTTTTGTAATATAATATATGTCAAAAGTAATTTCACACAGTCTTTTTTCCGATTTTGATATTGATTTATTTAAAGGAGGAAAACATTTTCGTTTGTATCGAAAATTTGGATCACATATTATCACTGTTGATGGAGTAAAAGGAACTTATTTCGCTGTTTGGGCTCCTAGCGCTAAGGCCGTTTCTGTCCTTGGCGATTTTAATTTTTGGAATGCTGCTGAACATCAATTAAATGTACGATGGGACTCTTCCGGAATTTGGGAAGGCTTTATTCCCGGAGTTGAACAAGGAAGTGTTTACAAATACCAGATAGAATCCAACATCAATAATGGAATGTCTGAAAAGGCAGATCCCTACGCGCGTCGTTGTGAACATCCACCAAAAACAGGGTCTATAGTTTGGAATTCTGATTACACTTGGAAAGATGAAGATTGGATGCAAAAACGACACAAACACAATGCGTTAGATGCACCATATTCGGTGTATGAAATGCATTTAGGCTCGTGGAAACGCAAAGTAGAAGAAAATAATAGATCCCTTTCTTATTTTGAATTGGCAGATGAATTAGTCACCTATTTGAAAGAAATGAACTTTACACATGTGGAGTTGATGCCTATTATGGAATATCCGTACGACCCTTCATGGGGTTATCAACTTACTGGATATTTTGCGCCAACATCTCGTTTTGGTTATCCAGAAGAGTTTAAATTATTGGTTGATAAACTACATCAAAACGATATCGGAATTATCTTAGATTGGGTACCTTCACATTTTCCAGAAGATGCTCATGGACTCGGACTTTTCGATGGCTCAAACCTCTACGAACACCCCGATAAACGCAAAGGATACCATCAAGATTGGACTAGTTTAATTTTTAATTATGAACGTAATGAAGTCCGCTCTTTTTTAATAAGTAATGCCTTGTTTTGGCTGGAACAATACCATGCAGATGGATTGCGAGTAGACGCAGTAACTTCAATGCTTTATTTAGATTATTCACGTGAAGATAGCGAATGGGAACCCAACGAATTTGGCGGAAATGAAAATTTAGCCGCCGTTTCTTTCTTAAAAGATTTGAATACCGAAGTATATGCTTCATTTCCTGACGCACAAACTATTGCCGAAGAATCTACGGCCTTTTCTGGAGTTTCAAAACCAGTGGATGCAGGCGGTTTAGGTTTTGGAATGAAATGGATGATGGGCTGGATGCACGATACCTTAAACTATTTTGGTAAAGATCCTATGTACAGATCTCACCATCAAAATGATATTTCTTTTAGTTTAACCTATGCTTTTACCGAAAATTTTATGCTCCCTTTATCTCATGATGAAGTGGTGTATGGTAAAAAATCTATCTTAGGAAGAATGCCTGGTGATGACTGGCAACGATTTGCCAATTTAAGATTGTTATATGGTTATATGTTTACACATCCTGGAACCAAATTAAATTTTATGGGAGGTGAATTTGGACAATCTGAAGAATGGAATTTTGAAGAAAGTTTAGACTGGAATCTCTTGGAATTTGAACCTCATAAAAACACCCAAAATTATTTCAAGACACTGAATAAATTCTACCGATCTCAACCCGCTTTGTATGAAAAAGGATTTGCAAATGACGGTTTTGAATGGATTGATTATGGCGATCAACAAAACTCGGTAATCTCATATATTAGAAAAGGGTACGATGAAAAAGACAATGTTATTGTTGTTTGTAATTTCACACCATCACTCCTTGAAAACTATAAAATAGGGCTCCCTACAAAAGGAAAAATAAAAGAAATATTTAACAGTGACGCCAAAGAATTTGGTGGCGGAGATAACAAAAATTCACAAATATTAATTGCTAAAAAAACGCATTGGAACGGACAAGATTATTCTGCAGAAATTATAATTCCACCTTTAGGGTTGGTTGTTTTTAAATACAGTTAATGAATATTTAATTACCCATAATTATTGTGGTTTTGTTAAAAAAACCTTGTCTTTTTAACAAAAAAAAAGAATGGCAAAACTTTAAGTTTCAGTACTTTTGC
>JAGLDM010000048.1 GCA_023145595.1 Flavobacteriaceae bacterium
CATGGTGGTGGTGCTTTCTCTGGAAAAGACCCTAGCAAAGTAGATCGATCTGCGGCTTATGCTGCAAGACATATCGCTAAAAATTTAGTTGCAGCAGGAGTTGCTACTGAAATTTTAGTTCAGGTTTCTTATGCCATCGGAGTGGCAAAACCAACCTCTATAAATGTAGATACTTACGGAACATCAAAAGTGAATATCACTGATGGTGAAATTTCTAAAATAGTTGAAAATTTATTTGATATGCGTCCAGCGGCTATAGAAAAACGCTTGAAATTACGCAACCCTATTTATTTAGAAACTGCGGCTTACGGACATATGGGACGTACTCCTGAAGTAAAAAAAGTCAAATTCGTTTCTACGGAAGGAAGAGAAGTTGAATTGGAAGTTGAAACTTTTACTTGGGAAAAATTAGATTATGTTGAAAAGGTAAAAGAGGCTTTCTCTATTTCCTAAAGATATTTTATATACAATTCTAAAATAACCGCATGAAGAAATTCGTTTGCGGTTATTTTTTGTTTCAGAAAACAAAACAGGTATCGCCCTTCGTCTTCAGTCATTTTGTTAGTTTATGTTTCTTGTACTTGCTTTTTAGTATATTTGACGTATATGAAATTACTCTCCGTATTTTTTATTCTATTCATTTATTTTGTGTCGTTTGCACAAAATGAGCAAACCGACACCATTGGAACTGACATCTACAACGCAACCTATACCCTAAAAGACAATACTGTTTTTAAAAAAAATAATGAAATTTCTGAATCTTACCGCAATTTTAATTTTGGCGACATTACAACTGTTGATATCCTAAACCCGTTTGAAATTGTTGTTTTTTATGGGGAATTTAATTCAGCAGTAATTTTAGACAATGAATTAAATTTAAAGCACACCATTCGTTTTGCAAACAATATTTCGTTTGTCAGAAAAGGGATCACAAATAAAATATGGATTTATAATTCCGATGAAAATAAAGTGCAATTATATGATTTTAAGTCAAATACCATTTCTATTTCATCTCAAATTTTAAGAGATTTTACCCCTGTAAAAATGGAAAGTGACTTTAATAACGTAAAACTTATAAGCAAAGAGAAGACCTTTGTGTTCAATCAATATTTATATTTACAAGACACTATAATTCACTAAAAATTTATTTAATTTAGCGTTCTTATCTTTTCTAAGTTCTAAATTACACCAAAGAAGATAACACTATCAGAACAATCAAGACCCCGATTAAAGCAACACCTAAAAAAATCAACTATGCACATCGCCATTGCCGGAAATATTGGAGCAGGAAAAACAACCCTCACTGAGCTTTTAGCAAAACATTATAAATGGACTCCACATTTTGAATCTGTTGATGAGAATCCGTATTTAGATGATTTTTATAGCGAAATGGAACGCTGGTCTTTCAACCTACAAATTTTTTTCCTAAACAATCGTTTTCGTCAGGTTTTAGAATTACAGAAAAGTAACAAAAACACCATTCAGGACAGAACCATTTATGAAGATGCAAGTATTTTTGCTCCGAATTTACACGCTATGGGTTTATTGACTAATCGTGATTTTACCAATTATTCTTCTCTATTTGATTTGATGGAAAACTTAGTGAATCCACCAGATTTACTCATTTACTTACGTGGAAGCATAGAAACCTTAGTTGGGCAAATTCACAAACGCGGACGTGATTACGAAACTTCAATTTCCATTGACTACTTAAGTCGATTAAACGAGCGTTACGAAGCATGGGTGAGTAAATATGACAAAGGGAAACTTTTAATTATTGATATTGACACCCTCAATTTTGTTGATAACCAAGAAGATTTAGCCTCTGTTATTGAGCGTATTGACGCTCAAATTAATGGGTTGTTTTAAATGAGTATTGATTTCTAGGAAGCTTTCAAAATAATCTCTTGCTACCGAGCGAAGAGAGACATCCCCTTTTTTTCTTTTTAGACTGCGTAAATTATATGCATAATCTTACCCCCCAGAAAGTGGCGTTGCCCCATTTCCTTTAGGAAACGTATAAAAACAAAAAATCCTCACAATCAAAAGATTGTAAGGATTTAAGTACTCAAGGCGGGACTTGAACCCGCACGCCCCAAAGAGCACAGGATTTTAAGTCCGGCGTGTCTACCAATTCCACCACTTGAGCATTACCGTGTCTGCCATCCCATAGCTATCGGGACCACCACCAAGGCAATTACTCTATTTGAGCAAAGTAGACTGCAAAAATAAACATTTAATTAATAAATATTAATAATTAATAGGTTCATTTTTTGGTAAACAGCAACTAATAATTTTACTTTTGTAACCAATATACAAAATCAACCATTATGGAAATCTACATCCCTGAACCTAAAATTTTTGCTTGTAAACAAAGTCAACATCTAGCCGAAGAAATTGCCAAACATTACGGTGTCCCTTTAGGAAATGTAATTACTTCAACATACAGCGATGGAGAATTTCAGCCTTCTTTTGAAGAATCTATTAGAGGTTCTCGTGTATTTATTGTTGGTTCTACACACCCAAATAGCGATAATTTAATGGAAATGTTATTAATG
>JAGLDM010000049.1 GCA_023145595.1 Flavobacteriaceae bacterium
TTTACATCATCATTCTGAATTTTATAATAATCTACAATCGCTCTCTTATTTGCAAAAATTTCGGTCACAGCATTCGTTAAAACAACATTGTTATTTAAACTTTGGTGACGTTCAATAATTTGAACATGTGAATTCTCTCCAACAACAATTAGATTACGTGGCTGTAAAAGAACCTCTTTTTCGTTTCCAGTATAAAAATTTATAATCTGAATAGGTTTCGGAAGCACCTTGTTTTTTCCAATATTGATATAAGCACCCTCCATAGAAAATGCAGTATTCAAATTAGCAAAGCTATTCTTCTTTTTTGCTAATTTATTGAAGTAGTTGTCTACAACCATTTTGTATTTTGGTCTTTTAAAAGCCGATGACATTAAGCAGATATCATAACCGTCATGTGTGGTTTGTGACAAAAACGAACTATACACTCCGTCTATAAATACAATTTTGTAGGATTCAATTTCATGCAAAATATATTTTTTCACATCTTTAAATTCAACCGTATTTTCACAATTAGGGAATACGCTATAGTCGTGATTTAAAACAGATTTTAATGAAGTGTATTTCCACTCTTCATCTTTTTTAGTAGGAAACCCCTCTTTTTCAAATGCTGTAATAGCCTCCACTCTTAAGTCGTGTGTGCTTGAATCTAAATCTATGAGCCCACGGTTTTCAAGAGCCATGAACGATGATATTAATTTTTCTTGTAATGGCATTGTTTTGTTGTTTCAGGTTTTTTATTAAAGATTCTTAACCCAATCGTATCCTTTTTCCTCTAACTCGTGTGCTAGTTCTTTTCCGCCAGATTTTACAATTTTACCATCGTATAAGACGTGTACAAAATCTGGAACAATATAGTCTAGCAGTCGTTGGTAATGTGTAATAACAATCACAGCGTTGTCTTGGCTACGCAGTTTATTAACTCCGTTTGCTACAATTTTTAAGGCATCGATATCTAGTCCAGAATCCGTTTCATCTAAGATGGCTAGTTTAGGTTCTAACATTGCCATTTGAAATATTTCGTTACGTTTTTTCTCTCCCCCTGAAAATCCTTCATTTAAAGAACGAGATAAAAATTTGCGATCCATTTCTAACAAAGCGGCTTTTTCACGAATCAATTTCAGCATATCCTTTGCTGGTAAATCGTCTTCTCCATTAGCCTTACGCTTCGCGTTGATTGCTGTTTTAATAAAGTTTGTCGTGCTAACTCCAGGGATTTCTACCGGATATTGAAAACTCAAAAACACTCCTTTATGCGCTCTTTCATCGGGTGATAATTCTAAAATACTTTCAGAATCAAGAATGACATCTCCTTTGGAGACTTCGTAAGTTTCATTTCCAGCAATTACAGCTGCAAGCGTGCTTTTTCCAGAACCATTAGGACCCATAATAGCATGAACTTCTCCCGCTTTTACCGAAAGGTTAATTCCTTTTAGAATTCCTCTTTCTTCAATTTCTGCGTGTAAATTTTTTATTTCTAACATTTTATATTGTTGATTTGTGTAGTTGTTAAATTGTTTAA
>JAGLDM010000005.1 GCA_023145595.1 Flavobacteriaceae bacterium
CTCTTGCAATAATTTGATCTTTGCAAACAATCACCGCACCTACCGGAACTTCTCCCTTTTCAAAAGCAGCATGTGCCTCTTGCAGGGCTCTCTTCATAAAATAAGTATCATCAAATGGATTTTGCATACCACAAAGATAGTCGTAGTTTTGTACTATCCCAATTAAATCTCAAAACGATGGGTATAAATCGTTTTAAAATCCATTTGGAAATATTGAAAAATAATTTGCTCCAACATATTAACAATCCTCAAGATTTACGGTCGTTTTCTTCGGATGATTTAACACAAATCACCAAAGAATTACGTCAGTTTATTATTGATATTGTCGCCACAAAAGAAGGGCATCTGGGTGCTAGTTTGGGTGTGGTAGAATTAACAATCGCCTTGCATTATGTTTTTGACACACCGAATGATTTATTAATTTGGGATGTTGGACACCAAGCATACGGACATAAAATTTTAACCAATCGTAAGGAAATTTTTCACACCAATAGACAATTGGGTGGAATTTCAGGGTTTCCCAAAAGAAGTGAAAGCGACTATGATGCTTTTGGAGTCGGACATAGTTCAACCTCTATTTCTGCAGCACTCGGAATGGCAATTGCATCCAATCTAAAAGGAGAAACAGAAAAACAACATATTGCCGTAATTGGTGATGCTTCTATTGCTAGCGGAATGGCGTTTGAAGGATTGAATCATGCTGGTGTTTCCAATGCAAATCTGCTGATTATCTTAAACGATAACGCTATGGGAATTGATCCGAGTGTTGGTGCTTTAAAAGAATATTTTAGCAATGTAAAAGCAGGAAAGTCGGTTCGGAAAAACAATATAATCGAAGCCTTAAATTTTAACTATTCTGGTCCTATTGACGGCAATGATCTAATCGCCTTACTTGCAGAACTAAAACGATTAAAATCGATTAAAGGTCCCAAATTTTTACATATTATTACCACCAAAGGAAAAGGCTTGCAAAAAGCCGAAAAAGACCAAATAACCTACCATGCGCCAGGTAAATTTGATGCTAAAACAGGAAATATTATTCCAAAATCCACTGAGCAACTACCTCCAAAATATCAAGATGTATTCGGACATACATTAGTTGAATTAGCCGAAAAAAATAAAAATATCGTCGGAATTACGCCTGCTATGCCAACTGGAAGCTCGCTAAAATATATGCTAGAAAAATTCCCTGAAAGAGCCTTTGATGTAGG
>JAGLDM010000050.1 GCA_023145595.1 Flavobacteriaceae bacterium
GAAATATTTCTACCAGTTTTTTCTGCTCTTCCTTTAACGATGAAACTGCCGAAACCTCTTAGGTAAACATTTTCTCCGCCTTCTAAAGAGTCCTTTACTTCGTCCATGAACGCTTCAACTGCGGTCAAAACATCACCTTTTTCAACACCTGATTTCTCCGAAATCTTCGATACGATATCTGCTTTTGTCATTTTAGTATAATAATTTTATAATTGGGTTCTAAATTGAGGGTGCAAATATATGACAATAAATTCAACTTAAAAAGGTTAAACAATTAAAATTTAAGCATATAAATCGTGTATCTTTGGCGTAATTTATTTATTGATGATTTTATCTAACATTCTCACTAGTTGGTATTTACGAAATAAAAGAAATATGCCTTGGAGGCAGACTTTCAACTCATATTATATTTGGTTGTCTGAAGTAATACTACAGCAAACTAGAGTTGAGCAAGGAACGGCATATTATCTAAAATTTATCGACGCTTTTCCTACAATTGAAGACTTAGCAAATGCAGATGAGCAATATGTTTTGAAACTATGGCAAGGTTTAGGGTATTATTCTAGGGCTCGAAATTTACACTTTTCAGCAAAATATATAGTTCATGATTTGAGCGGAAGTTTCCCTTCTACCTATAAAGAAATTCTAAAGTTAAAAGGAGTCGGAGATTATACTGCCTCGGCCATAGCTTCAATCTGTTTTAATGAACCAACTGCGGTTGTTGATGGAAATGTTTACAGGATATTGGCACGTTATTTTGGTATTTCAACACCAATTAATTCAACCAAGGGGATTAAGGATTTTAAAGAACTAGCTCAGCAATTAATGAACTCAAATATTCCAGGTACGCATAATCAGGCAATGATGGAATTTGGAGCAATAATGTGTAAGCCTCAAAATCCGAGTTGTGAAATATGTCCTTTAAATGGTGGTTGTGTTGCTTTGGAGAAAAATACAATAGGTGAATTACCTGTTAAATTGAATAAAACTAAAATAAGAAAACGCTATTTCAATTATTTGGTGGTAAAGACTCCAGATGGTAAAACAGTATTGAATCAAAGAAAAGGTAAGGGGATTTGGCAAAACTTATATGAGTTTCCTTTGTTAGAGTCAGGCAAGCCGTTGGAAGAAAGGGAGGTGTTATTACATAAATCGCTGGACAGCCTTCTCCCAAAAGGAGCAATTAAAATAAAGAGATTTAAGGGTTCTGCGAAGGCTCATAAACTTTCACATCAACATATTTTTAGCACTTTTTGGATGGTAGATTTGGGAGAAAATAATTCTAAGGCAATCTCATGGAATGACTTCGAAAATTTTCCAGTACCCATATTAATTCATAATTTTGTAGAGGAATTAAAACAGACTGATTTTTTTAGTACTTTTGAATAAATAAGATGAATTATGGGAGGAACATTAAATAAAGTAATGTTAATAGGTCACCTTGGCGATGAAGTCAAAATGCACTATTTTGATGATAAAAACTCGGTGGGCCGTTTTCCTCTTGCCACTAATGAAACATATACAAATAAGCAAACGGGAGAAAAAACAACAACTACCGAATGGCATAATTTAGTTGTACGAAATAAACTGGCAGAAATTTGCGAAAAATATTTGAGCAAAGGAGATAAGGTTTATTGTGAAGGGAAAATTAAAACCCGACAATGGGAGGCAGATGGAGTTAAGCGGTATTCAACAGAAATTCATATTGTTGATATGAACTTTTTAACAACAAAACGAGATTTAAACAAGAAGACACAGGTAGTACCATCAAGTCAAGATTCTAATTCGCCTGAAAAGGTGAAGGGAAATTTACCTTTTTAAGAAAAACTAAAACTAAATTAATTGGACCCAGAACCCACAAGTTTATTTTTATTATCCGGCACTATTTTTACAGGAATTTTTATTGCAAAAATAGTTCTGTTATTGTTTTTGTTGATTTGCTCAGCGTTTATTTCGGGTGCAGAAGTTGCTTTTTTTTCGCTTTCGCAAGCCGATTTAGATGAGGCCGCAGCATCTAAGTCAAAACAACAGCATAAGGTTGTTAAGCTTTTGGGGAAGCCAAAAAAGCTGCTCGCTACGATCTTAATCATAAATAATTTTATCAATATTTTAATTGTTTTGATTTTCGCCTATTTAGGAGAGGAGGTTTTTAGGGATTTAAACCTCACTTTAGACTTGTACTTCTTTGAGTTGCCGATTCGATTCTTGCTAGAAGTGGGTCTTGTTACTTTTCTAATTCTACTATTTGGCGAGGTGCTTCCAAAGGTATATGCAAGTAGAAACGCTATGAAGTTTGCAATGTTTATGGTTGTTCCCATTACCGTTTTTAATTTTATAGTGGGATTTTTAAGTTCGCCGTTGTTAAAAATGACCAATTTTATAGAAAGTAAATTAGGAAAGTCTAAACCAAAATTTTCTGTAGAGCGGTTGTCACAAGCCTTTGAATTAACAGCGAATAATGCTACTACAGATGAAGAGCATAAAATATTAGAAGGGATTGTAAACTTTGGGAATACAGACACAATTCAAATTATGAAACCACGAATTGATGTTTTTGCAATTTCTGATAAAGAAAGTTTTAAAACGGTAATCTCTCAAATTATAAAAAATGGTTTTTCAAGAAACCCTGTTTTTCATGAAAATATAGATGATATTATAGGTGTTCTGTATGCCAAAGATTTGTTGCCTCATTTGAATAAAGAAAAATTTAATTGGAAGCCTTTATTAAGAGAAGTTATTTTTGTCCCAGAAAATAAAAAGTTAGACGACCTATTAAAGGAGTTTCAAGAAAAGAAAACACATTTGGCAGTGGTAGTTGATGAGTATGGGGGTACAAGTGGAATTGTAACGTTAGAAGATATTATTGAGGAAATTG
>JAGLDM010000051.1 GCA_023145595.1 Flavobacteriaceae bacterium
GAGAGCAAAATGCCCTGCTATGAACACATTTTGTTTTGTATAACCCAGAAACACAGCAATTTACATAATTTATAAACCTTAAAACTTAAAAAGCAGGTAGCGCACTTGCCAACAAAGTAAAAACCACCACCACCACAAAAGGAAACTATCAGTTTAAAGGCATTGCCGAAGGTGAATGCACACTCACATTTACCCTAGAATTTTACGATACACTAGTTAAAGAAATTGCTGTACACCCCGATAAATACACTCGCGTGGATGTGGCAATGACGAAAACAATTAGTAATGAATAATTAATAATACCAACTTTGCCAAAGTTCTAAACTTTGGCAAAGTTTTTTACTATCTTTACAAAAGAATGAATGTTTTAAGAAATATATTTTTATGTAAGACCACACGATGCAACGGCGAAGCCCTCACCGTAGGTAATTGTGCGGGAGTGGGTTTTTTTTTCTTATTACTTTGTACTTATTACTTTTTTCTGTCCTCTTATTACTTTTTGTCACTCTGAGGCAACGAAGAGTCTCTTTGCATAAAGGGATGCTTCACTTCGTTCAGCAAGACAGCAGCTATAAGCTATTTGCCATAAGCTATTTAATTATTCATTACTAACGGCGGAGCCCTCACCGCAGGTAATTGTACATTACTAATTGTACATAGTACAATAGTTCCTAGCTTTTGGAGGGTTTTTTATAATTAGGATTATAATTTTTTTTCTTTTTATGAAAATGTTTTTTATTATTTGCTTTAAATTTTTCGGGGCTCCATTTAGGTCCTCTTCCAATATCTTCGGGTGGTTGTAGCTTAGGAATTTCTTTTTCAATTAATCTTTCAATATTTCTGAGCTTATACATTTCTTTCGGAATTACAAATGTAACAGCCTCTCCCTTTGCATTTACTCTTGCAGTTCGTCCAACTCTATGAACGTAATCTTCGGCATCTTGTGGTAAATCAAAATTAATAACCATATTAATTTCTTTTATATCTATACCACGGCTCATAACATCAGTAGCAACTAAAATACGTGTCTTTTTAGAACGGAAGTTCATTAAAACTTCTTCGCGTTCATCTTGGTCAAGATTAGAAGAAATGCCTTTAGAAGGCAAGCCAGAAGTGTTTAATGCTCTAACAATTTCAGAAACTTTGCTTTTTGTTGATGTAAAAATTATTATGCTATCATAATCCTTCCTATCATGAAGTAAGTGTTTAATAATTTTCACTTTTTGCTCTTCGTAAACAAGATATACTTTTTGGTCTACACCTTCGGCAGGCTTAGAAATTGAAAGCGATATTTCGATAGGATTACGCGATATTTTTTTTGCCAGTTGTTTAATTCCAACAGGCATAGTTGCACTAAACATTAGTGTTTGATGCTCTTTTGGTAAAAACGAGATAATTGTTTTTAAATCGTCAACAAAACCCATATCTAGCATTTTATCTGCTTCATCAAGAATTAAATGCTTTAGATTTTTAAAGTTTACATATCCCATATTTAAATGAGATAGCAATTTACCAGGAGTTGCTACAACAATATCTGTTCCTGCTTTCAGTGCAGATTTTTGAATTTCCCAGTCGCCACCATCACCACCACCATAAACAGCAATAGAACTAGCCGATAAAAAATACGAAAACCCTTGTATTTGTTGCTCAATTTGGATAGCTAACTCACGGGTTGGAACAATTATAAGGGTATCTGCTCCAGAATTTTTTTTATCGATAAGTTTATTTAGAATTGGCAGAACAAAACCTCCAGTTTTACCTGTACCTGTTTGTGCACAAGCAATAACATCTTTTCCATCTAAAATTATTGGAATAACTTGTTCTTGTATTGGTGTAGCAGTTTCGAAGTTCATATAAGATATGGCTTCGATTAATTGCTCGTTGAGATTAAACTCTGTAAATTTCATTTATCTATTATCAATAATATCAAAATCTGGATATTTTGCTTTGTTAAAAACAAACATTGCATCAGACATTGATGTATTAGTAGTATATTTTTTAATCTTTATAATATATATATTTCCATTGTTTCCAAATCGTTGCATAGAATAAACTGTATTTTTAACTTTGTCAATTTTTAATCTGATACGAGAAAATTCACTATCAGGATCTTCTGGAATTAAATCTATAACATAAAGAGCTCTTGTGTCTTCAAATACTTCTTTCAAAAAAGAATATTTAAATCCTTTTTCATACATTGTGAAAACTTCTGCTGGATTAAGTGTTTTATCGTCACCTTCTTCAATTTCTGAGATATTTACTTCTTCATCGTCGTCTAAAACAGTCCAAATAGTTTTGCCGTTGCAAAATGTAGTTGTTCCCATTAATTTTAAAACATATTTATTTCCTTTCACTTTTATAGTTCCAACAGCTTTTTCTTTAACCTTTTGTTGCTGATTATTCAGCTCGAAAGTAAAATCTGCACTTATTGTGGTAAAAGCTTTTGTTGTAACAGATACTTTATCTAATATTTTTTTTGCTTTTGCTTTGCTTTCTGCAGTTTGAGCATTAATATTTAAACTCAGAAAAACTGCTAGTAGTAGTAATAAATTTCTCATATTTAGTAATTTAAGTTTTTAATTTTATAATGTATTCAAAAACTGTTCCAAAGAATACTCATCAGGGTATAATACTTGTCGTGGTTTACTTCCTTGGTATGGGCCTACAATGCCAAGTGCTTCTAACTGGTCCATTATTCTTCCTGCACGGTTATATCCGATAGAAAATTTTCTTTGTATGCTAGAGGTAGAACCTTGTTGCGAAGAAACAATTAATCTTGCAGCATCTTCAAAAAGAGAATCTCTGTCCTTTGTATCAACTTCGCCAATACCTCCTCCTTCAGAGCCTTCAACAACTTCTGGTAATTCAAAGGCAGAATGATAACCTTGTTGATCGGCAATAAATTTAGTTATTTTAGCAACCTCTGGAGTATCAACAAAAGCACATTGCACACGAACTAAATCGTTTCCTTGTGTAATTAATAAATCTCCTCTACCAATAAGGTTATTAGCTCCAGTGCTATCTAAAATTGTTCTAGAATCAATTGATGATGATACTTTAAATGCCATTCGAGAAGGGAAATTTGCTTTAATAATACCTGTAATAATATTTGCTGATGGGCGTTGTGTTGCAACTATCATATGTATTCCGATAGCACGAGCTTTTTGTGCAATACGTGCAATTGGAGTTTCAATTTCTTTACCAGCGGTCATAATTAAATCGGCAAATTCATCAATCACCAAAACAATATAAGGAAGGAATTTATGACCGTCTTCAGGATTTAATTTACGTGCTTTAAACTTTGTATTGTATTCTTTTATATTACGAACCATTGCGTTTTTTAGCATGTCGTAACGATTATCCATTTCAATACAAAGTGAATTTAAGGTATTGACAACTTTGGAAGTGTCGGTTATAATCGCATCTTCTGAATCGGGAAGTTTAGCAAGATAATGACGCTCAATTTTATTGAATAAGGTTAACTCCACTTTTTTAGGATCTACCAATACAAATTTAACTTCTGCGGGATGCTTCTTATACAATAATGATGTAAGTACAACATTTAATCCGACTGATTTTCCTTGTCCGGTTGCACCCGCCATTAAAAGGTGTGGCATCTTTGCTAAATCAACAACAAAACTTTCATTAGAAATGGTTTTACCAAGAGCAACAGGTAATTCCATTTGAGCATTTTGAAATTTACTAGAAGATATCATAGATTTCATAGAAACCATGGTTGCATTTTTGTTCGGAACTTCAATGCCAATCGTCCCTTTACCAGGAATTGGAGCAATAATACGAATTCCTAAGGCTGAAAGTGATAATGCAATATCATCTTCTAGATTCTTAATTTTTGAAATTCGAATTCCAGCATCGGGAACAATTTCATATAAGGTAACGGTAGGTCCAACAGTCGCTTTTATTTTTGCGATTCCAATTTTATAATTATTGAGAGTTTCAACAATTTTATTTTTATTGGCTTCTAATTCTTCTTGATCAACCGTAATGTTTTCATCAAACTCACGCAATAAATTTAATGTCGGAAATTTAAACTGGCTTAATTCTAAGGTTGGGTCAAATTCACCGAAATCAGCAATAAGTCTGTCAGATAAATTCTCGGATTCACTTTTTTCTTCTTTAGCAGTTTCTACTTCAATTGTAATATCTTCTTTTTCTTCTTTAGGTTTTTCTGGTTCAACTGTATTTTCAACTGTTAAAGGCAGGTTTTTTGATTCGGTTTTTTTACCAAGGTAATTCGAGATTGTTGGTTTTTGATCTTCAAGGCTTAAATCAAAAGTAGAGGTGCTGTCTTTTTTTTCTTTTTCTGTTTTATCAAAATCTTTAGAAGGTGGTAATTTTTCTTCAATATTAGGTGTTGATGAAGTTTCGAAATTCTCCGTAGATGATGAAGTCTTTTTTTTAAATAGGGAAGAAAAATGGCTAGTGTTTAATTTAAAGCGAATTGCTAAATAGGTGAGTAAAGTAAAGATAAGAAGTAGAAAGATTCCAATTCTGCCAAAGAAAGGTTCAAGATATAAGTTTAATTCATATCCAACGACACCTGAAAATAATAAGTTTTCGCCTGTTAAAAAACCAAAAAATATTGAAAACCAGGTCATTCCTAAGATTCCCCAAGCCCAGGGCTGGCCTAATTTTTTTAAACTCACTTGAAGTAAAATGTAAAGACCACTTGTAAAAATCAATACAGGTAAAACAAAGACAGCAATTCCGAAGCCATCATTTATAAATGTAGCGCTGAGTGAATGGCCAATTTTACCTAATAAATTTTGGACTTCTGCGCTTTTATTTGAGAATTGATTTATTTCACTTTGGTCTATTTTCCAAGTAAATAAATAAGAAATGAAAGCAATAAATAGAAATAAAGAAAAGACCATTAGAAACAAACCAGTAATAGTTTGCGTTTGTCGATTTGAAAAAAACTTTTTTAGTTTTTCAAATCGAGGTTCTTTAGGAGGAGTTGGTTTCGTTGCCTTTTTTTTCTTAGCCATTAAAAATATTGTATTGTTACAAAAATATAAAATGTATTTAGATGATAATTTTTGGAATGTAAATAATCAAACCAATAATAATAGAAAAAATTGCCGCGAGAAATGGAATTCCCGCAGCAATATCTTTGATAAAGCCTATTTTTTTATGATACTCAGGATGTATAAAATCACAAAGGTATTCTATAGACGTGTTTGCCGCTTCTGCCACAACGACCAATCCGATTGCGAAAATCTGAAAAAGCCACTCTGTGGTTGTTAATTGAGCCGAAAAACCCACTACCATCATTATTATTCCAATAATTAATTGAGCAATAATACTATGTTCAGTGGTTAAAAGTATCCAGCCGCCTTTTGCAGCATAACGAACACTTTTTAGGCGTCCTTTAACAAAATTACCTTTTTCTGATTTTTCCATTAATTATTTTAGGGCATTCAATGCAGCCTCATAATTTGGTTCATCAGGAATATTCTGAACTTGTTCAGAATAAATAACGGTTCCATTTTCATCAAGAACAATTACACATCTTGAACTTAAATCTTTAATTGGACCATCTGTGATTTTTAATCCATAGTCATCTCCAAATGCTCCAGACACAAAATCAGAAAGCATTACTACATCTTTCAATCCTTCTGCAGCACAAAAACGTTCATGAGCAAAAGGTAAATCTCTAGAAATGCACAATACTTTTGTGTTTTCTAAACCTGATGCCGATTTGTTAAATGCTCTTACTGAGCTGGCACAAGTACCAGTGTCTAAACTTGGGAAGATATTTAACACTAATTTAGAGCCTTTAAAATCTGCCAGTGTTTTTCTAGATAAGTCTCCTGCAACTAGTTCAAATTCAGGTGCTTTTGTGCCGTTTTTTGGTAAATTTCCAGAGGTGTGTATTACGAGATCATTTAAATTTATTGTTGCCATAATTTTTCGTTTTTCGATTGATTTCAAAAGTAGTATAAAAATGGTTAAAACCCGAATTTCTATCTAAGTTTTAAGGGATGATTATTACTATTGCTATTATTGTTTTTTTGTTCTAGTGAGTTTTTCCTCGTTTAAATTGAATCCGCACTTTTCACATATAAAATATATTGGATTCTTTTGGATTGAATATTTTGTTTGTAGAGTAGTCAGATGAATTAAAAAACTCTAATGGTGAAGTGTGAAAAGTAAAACCTTAGCGTAGTAAAATGGAATAAAAAAAACTCTCAAATTTAGAATTTGAGAGTTTTTAAGTAATTTAGTTGAAATTTTACTGGTCTATTGAACCCATAACACGTTTCATAAAACCATTTAAAGCCTCCTTTTTTGGAGTTCCTTTTTTGATTTCCGAATGTACTTCTAGAGCGCCATACATATTAGAAATAAGTTCTCCGATTACATCCAATTCTTCATCCTTTAATGAAGAAACCTCAGTTAAATCTTCTAAGACCTCTAAAGTTTCATTGATATAATCTTCAT
>JAGLDM010000052.1 GCA_023145595.1 Flavobacteriaceae bacterium
AGCTACTTCCTTTACTAAATCGCCTTTAAATGGTTTTAAAAAAGACGCTATATAAGTTGGTAAAACCATACAAACAAGAGAAGGTATCAACAAGTATATAATTAACATATCTGTCGTTACTTTATTTCCTATCCACAACATAGTGGTCGTAACATCTCCTATTGGAGACCATGCCCCTCCGGAATTTGCGGCAATTATTATTAAACCCGCAAACCACATACGTGTCTCTTTGTCTTTAATTATTTTTTGAAGAATTGTAATCAATACAATTGTTGCTGTTAGATTGTCTATAATTGCAGATAAAATGAATGCAAGAAACGCAAAAATCCATAACAACTTCTTTTTACTTCTTGTCTTTATATATGATTTGAATGTAGAAAAACCATCAAAATAATCAATAATCTCAACAATGGTCATTGCTCCCAAAAGAAAGAATAAAATCTCTGCCGTTTTACCTAAATGATGTAATAATGTTTCTTGTAATAAATGATGTTTTGCTTCACTTCCTAGACCTAAAAAACCATCAACTAATTTATGATTCGCAGAATCAAACCAATTTGGAAATGAATCAATTCCAAAAGCAACAAAAGCCCAAATAAGAGCCATCATAACTAAAGCGGGTATTAATTTATCTAATTTAATACTATGCTCTAAGGTAATTGCTAAATAACCAACTACAAAAACTACAATAATTATTGTTTCCATTTTTCTATTATAAACTTAAGGGTTTTCTATTATAAACTTAAGGGGCAAATATACTAATTAAATGATTTTTTTATGAATTTACCACAAAAGAATTTCCTTCTTTCATCAACAAACAAAGCCTCTTCAACAAACCAACAAACACGTGATTATTAACTAGTTAAATCACCACCTCCCAAAAACAAAGACTCAAAAGTTGATTAAACGTCTTACATCTACTACAACCTTTCTCTCTTTATGTTCTTATGCGCAACAAGTAAGCATCCTAGAGAGTGCTAAATTCAAACTATTTTTAGTGAGTAGTTTATTTGTCTTTTTGGCATGTATAAAAATTCCCGTTTTAGTATTCAAACCGAAAACAAGATTTTTTTATACATTATTCAGCTGTCAACTTTCGGATCGTTATGATTCAAATCATATGCTTCAATTATTTCGCATATCAATAAAGCTTATCACTTCTATTATCCGTATTTTTGCACAAACTTTTTTGACAGACTTAAAATGAAAAAAATACTCGATATATTATACTCGACCAAACTTACAGGAATTTTGTTTATCGTTTTTGCCTCGGCAATGGGAATAGCAACTTTTATTGAAAATGATTATGGGACTCAAACTGCCAAAGCATTGGTTTATCACGCGTGGTGGTTCGAGGGAATTATGATCTTTTTTGTGATAAATTTCTTTGGAAATATTTTCAGATACAAACTTTATAAAAAGGAAAAATGGGCTATTTTATTTTTCCATGTTTCTTTTGTGCTCATTATCATTGGGGCTGGTGTTACTCGCTATGTGAGTTTTGAAGGAACCATGCCAATTATTGAAGGAGAATCTAGCAACACCATGTTCTCTGAAACTACTTATTTTGAAGTAATCACACATAACAACGAAGTACAGCGAGTTTCCGTTCCAGACAAAGTATTATTATCTTCAAAAGGAAGTCCTAATTATTCTTTTTCAGATGAATTTAAAGGTCAGAAGTTTTCGTTTGATTTGGTAGAATATACCCCAAACGCAAAAGAAATTTTTGAGAAAAATCCCACAGGAGATTCTTACCTTCATTTTGTAGAATCTACCTCTGGCTTTAGACACGACCACTATATCAAAAAAGGTAGCAGTGAATTAATTCACAATGTTTTGGTGGGTTACGACAATGAAGGCAACAATTCTATCGACATCCTTACGGTTGGAGGTGAATTAAAATTAAAAACAGTCACAGACGGAACATTCTTTAGAATGGCCGATAAATTTGACGGAACCATCAAAAAAGATTCACTTCAAGAACTAACTCTTTTGGCTGTGCATCAGTTGGGCGGATTGAGTTTTGTGATTCCGGCTCCTCCTACAAAAGGATTGTATAAAATTGTAAAAGGGAAATCCAATGAAAACCCGCTAGATCAATTAACTTTTAATGTTACTGTTGGTGATGAAACAAAAAAACTAACACTTAAAGGCGCTCAATATAATATTCAAAGCCCTTCTCTAATAAAAGTTGGCGGACTCAATTTTAGAGTGAATTATGGTGCCAAAATAATAACACTTCCATTTCATATAAAATTACGTGATTTTCAACTAGAAAACTATCCCGGCTCTCAAAGCCCGATGTCGTATGCTAGTGAAGTAACCGTTATTGATCCAAAAGGAACCTACGATTTTAAAATATACATGAATCATATTTTAAATTATAAGGGCTATAAATTTTTTCAGTCTAGTTATAATATCACTGAAAATTACGAACAAACGCACCTATCTGTAAATCATGATTATTGGGGAACCACTCTCACCTACATCGGCTATACC
>JAGLDM010000053.1 GCA_023145595.1 Flavobacteriaceae bacterium
GCTTTTTATTAATCGAACTCAGGTTTACACTTAGTTCAATTCTACTTTGAAAAAGGAAATATTTAATCTAAAGTTTAGTTTGTTTCTTAATTTTCAAAATACTAATTCCGCCCATATATACTGAACTCATTTCAGTACCAACAGGCATAAATAATTTAAGCCGCTTCCAACCAACCTGCTATGTGTGACTCATTTATCGAAATTTATTTTAAATAAAAAAGAAAAGAAAATAATTTATTGTAAATTTGCAACCCATGGAAAACCCCTATTCTAAAATAAAGTCTATTCTCCCCCGTATTTTTAATTCAAAAAATTCTGATTCTGATTCTGATTCTTATTCTTATTCTTCCAAACGATATTACCAAAGCACCCTTATAAAGAAGTATGATGATGGGAAATTCTACATAAGTTTAATAAAAAAAATAAAAAACAAGAATGAAATTAAAACAAATGTTGATATCCAACTTTTGGGCGCTAAGAAACTTAATGAAATAGATGTAAAGAGTGTTGTTAGAAGATATGGGAAACCCAACTCTAAATTTGTTTTTAAAAATTTGTTAGGAATAGAAGTTTTGATTTTTAAACGAAAAATAGGAGCGTATAAATATCACCTTGAATTTCATTTTTTTAATAATAATTTATTTTTTTACACTTATATCTTTTTAGACTTTAATAAAGAAAAAGATATAACAGAAATGATTAAAGAAAAATACATAGATGAAACTAATCAATTATATGATAAAAAAAATAATTTCATAATTGATAAGAATAATAACATTATTTTACTGAATGATAATATTCCTTTTTCAGTATATTATTTGTGTGATAATAAAATAGTTCTAGATAAGATTACGAAACACCTTGATTTGACAAAAACAAACATTAAAAATAAACATACTAAACATAAAAAAACACTATATAACGAATTGTAAAACAACAGTATATAACAAAGACAACTGTTGCACAAAACACATAAACAAGATATAAAAACCCCTTTCTAAGGGGTTTTTATATTCTAGACAAGTTCTTCTAAATCTCCATTTTAAACCGTGACTAATATCCTTCTCGATAATAAGTAAGGGTAAATTTATTTTCTTAGGCTGATTTCCATAAACAGATACTCCTCAATAGGCAACCTTTACAAGTCATCGCACGGACTTGATATTCTTTCTTTTTGTAGACAAACATAATGGTCTTGATCCTTGTTGTAAATAAATCCATCGGTAAACAGTTTTTTTTAAAAATACCTGAAGGTTATCTTTCCTGTATTTGTAAACTGTTGCGCTTATTGTTTAAACTTAGTAAAAATAACACAGCACACTTTAGATAAATCAGAATTAAAAACTATTTTTAATCAAAATTTGAGTTTGTATGCAAACTCCAGTTGTGTGGCATTAAAATAGCCTTCAATCTAAACTAATAAGATGAAATCAAAAAAAATAGGACTAAAAGAAGCAATGTCTATAGGAATTGGTGGAATGGTAGGTGGCGGTATTTTTGCTGTCTTAGGTTTAGCGGTTGCTTTGGGAAAAGGCGGGACACCAATTTCGTTTTTAATTGCAGGGGTAATTGCTCTAATCACATCTTATAGTTATGTAAAATTATCACTTACCTTCCCTGACAGAGGTGGTACCGTTAAATTTATTAATCAAGGGTTTGGTAAAGGTCTATTTAGTGGTGGCATTAATAATTTACTTTGGGTTAGTTATATAATTATGCTTTCTCTGTATGCATCTGCTTTTGGCTCTTATGCACCTAATTTATTTCAAATTACTAATGATAAAGTCATAGATTCTCATATATATTTAAGTGCAATAATCATTTTTGCAACAGCAATAAATTATTACAGTATAAAAGTTGTTGGAAAAATTGAATCTTATGCAGTTATTATCAAACTAATTATTTTAATATCCTTTGTTTTTATTGGTGCATACGGTTTATTTGGAAATCCAAATTTGAGTCAATTAGCAATTAGTAATTGGGAACCACCTTTAAATTTATTGGCAGCAGGAATGGTCATATTTGTTGCTTACGAAGGTTTTGAACTAATAGCAAATGCAGCACCAGATATTGAAAATCCAAAAATCAATATTCCTAAAGCATATTATTATTCAGTGATTTTTGTCATTATATTATATGTGATAATTGCAATTATTACAGTTGGCTCATTACCTTTTAGTAAAATTGCAACGGCACAAGATTATGTATTAGCAGAAGCAGCCAAACCTATGCTTGGAAAAATAGGATTTACAATTATTACTGTTGCAGCATTAATTTCTACATTTTCTGCCATAAATGCCTCTTTGTATGGAGGAAGTCGAGTGAGTTACGAAATAGCAGAGGATGATGAATTACCCCACCAACTAACAACTAAATTATGGAATCAGCCAATAGGCTTGTTTATTACAGCAGTAATGACCTTAATAGTTGCAAACACATTAAATTTAGAAAGCATTTCAACAGCAGGAAGTGTTGGGTTTTTGTTAATCTTTGCAATGGTAAATTATGTTGGGTTCAAATTATCAAAGGAAATCAAAGGGAAAAAGAGTATTCCTTTAATCGGTTTTTTACTGTGCTTAATTGCAACAACTGTATTGATAATTCAACAATATTCATCTAATAAAACGGGAGTTCTAATAGCAATTGGAATCGTACTGTTTTGCTTTGTAATTGAGTATATTTATAAGAAAACTGAAAAGAATAACAATAAAAACGCCACATAATGAACGACCCCGGGGCAGATCCTCTAGGAAATATTTAATCTATAGTTTAGTTCGTTTCTTAATTTTTAAAACACGAAT
>JAGLDM010000054.1 GCA_023145595.1 Flavobacteriaceae bacterium
TAGGAAAATCTGTTCCTGTAATAAATCCTACTTCATCAGAACATAAAAACAATGCTAAATCTGCAATTTCTTGAGGTTGTCCCATACGACCAATTGGCTGCGTTTTTGAAAGTTTCGCGAACATTTCCTCTTCTTGCCCTGGATAATTCTTTTTAATAAATCCATCTACAAAAGGAGTATGTACTCTTCCTGGAGACATACAATTACAACGAATATTATCAGAAACATAATCCTTTGCCATAGAATACGTCATGGTTAAAACAGCACCTTTGGTCATTGAATACGCAAAACGATCATCGATTCCAACAGAAGATGCAATAGATGCTAAATTCAAAATTACACCTCCACCATTTTCCTTAAACGGAGCAATACATGCCTTTATACAATTATAAACCACTTTGATATTTACATTATACAAACGATCCATATCTGCCTCCTCACAGGCTTCAATATTTCCAACATGAGCGATTCCCGCATTATTCACCAAAATAGATATCGAAGTTTCACTGCTGATTTTTGCAACAATCTCATTAACATTTGGTTGATTAGACACATCACATTTATGCGCTGCTGCCAGTCCGTTTTTTGCACTAATTTCTGCAACAGTTTCTTCTGCACTCTCAATATTAAAATCCAAAATATGGACTTTGGCTCCTTGCTCTGCAAAAGTTTTAGATATTGCTTTTCCTATTCCGCTTCCACCACCGGTTACAATAGCAGTCTTACCTTTTAAACTAAATTTTGTCATTATTTTATATTTTAAATTGTATTGATAATTTCGGGTTTGCTATAAAATTCACCCATCTCATGATAGATAATCACTTAGAATTTTAATTCAGTTCTAACAACATTAATATTCAAAAACTAAGTGAAACAAAAATAAATGAAAGACGGCACTTGTTCTACCAATTAAACTACATATAATGATACTTTTTTTGCTCAAAAGAAAGAATAACAGGAGTTACCCGTTATATATGTATTTTCTAAATAGTTTTACAAGTCCAAAAATTAGTGTTAAAAAATTACATTTTTAGTAAATCAGCAC
>JAGLDM010000055.1 GCA_023145595.1 Flavobacteriaceae bacterium
CGTAATATTGTGGGTTTCTATTCTGATTATTTAAATGGTTTTGGAAATATTGATGTAGACTGGGAAGTTTTGTTCGATTTTAAAGTTAACGACTATATTAGGGCTTCTTTTAGTTCACACATTAAATACGATGATGATATTCGAGAAACTGAAATTATTAATGGTGAAGAAGTGCTTATTTCTGGACCAAGAGTACAATGGAAGCAGGCTTTGGGTATTGGAGTGGTTTATGATTTTTAGAACTACAACTTTATAGAGGTGTGATAAAAGCAGTAGTCATAAGTTTTATTGGTCTTTTCACATCCCCATTCATGGATATTCTCAAAATTTCCAAACAATCGATTAAAAAGTCCAATAGGAATCCAATTTTAAACAGCAATGTTTCAGTATTAAATTCCACTCTGATTAAGATACACACAAAACAAGATAAAATTCGTAAATTTGCCAATTCAAAGAATAGAAGATGTTAGATAAATTACATATAGTAAAACAGCGATTTGACGAAGTATCAGATTTGATTATTCAACCTGATATTATCATGGATCAAAAGCGTTATGTCAGACTTAATAAAGAGTATAAAGACTTAAACGCGATGGTCGAAAAAATCAAAGAGTATGAAGTTTTATTAAACAACATTAAGGAGGCAAAAGAAATTATTGCGGATGGTTCTGATCCTGAAATGACAGAAATGGCGAAGATGGAGATGGATGAAGCAAATGAAGGGATTCCGAAATTAGAAGAGAAAATAAAATTCATGTTAATTCCGAAAGACCCAGAAGATGCTAAAAATGTAATTATTGAAATTAGGGCAGGTACTGGTGGTGATGAAGCCAGTATTTTTGCAGGAGATTTATACAGGATGTATACCAAGTTTGCTTCGGATAAAGGGTGGAAAACAGAAGTTGAAGATTTGAGTGATGGAACAGCAGGCGGATTTAAGGAAATTATTTTTTCTATAACTGGACCAGATGTTTATGGTGAACTGAAGTTTGAGTCGGGTGTGCATCGTGTACAACGTGTACCTCAAACAGAAACTCAAGGTCGTGTGCATACCAGTGCTGCAACTGTAATGGTTTTGCCAGAAGCAGAAGAATTTGATATTGATTTAAAACAAAGTGATATTCGTGTAGATTATTTTTGTTCATCAGGACCTGGTGGGCAATCGGTAAATACAACCTATTCTGCGGTGCGTTTAACACATGTCCCAACGGGAATTGTGGCTCAGTGTCAAGATCAAAAATCACAACATAAAAATAAGGATAAAGCCATGAAAGTATTGCGTTCGCGTATTTACGAAATGGAATTGGCTAAAAAATTAGCAGCAGATGCTGCGAAAAGAAATACCTTAGTTTCTAGTGGAGATCGATCTGCAAAAATCAGAACCTATAATTACCCGCAAGGTCGTGTTACAGAACATAGAATCGGATTAACGATTTATGATTTACAAAAGGTTATTAACGGTGATATTCATAAAATTGTCGAAGAACTAAAATTGCATGAGAATACTGAGAAATTGAAGGAATTGGGAGAGGTTTTGTAAAGCCTGTCATGTTTTCTGATAGTTGTCTAGATTGTTTTAGAATCTCATTATAAAAAAAACTCAAACGAAAGTTTGAGTTTTTTTATGGCCAAGTGATATTTTGGTTGTCTAGATACAAATTTACCGAGGCTCTGTTCCGAGTATATTAAACACATGTGCTTTGTAGTGTGTGCAAAACATATTCGCAAAAGGCAGATTATTGTGTTTCTTTGTGTGTTCTGTAAAATATAGACGAACAGTTTTTACTTCAGAGTGTTCCAATGAATTCACCTAAAAAAAGAATTATTGAAATTCCTTTGAGACTAAATTTTTTAATTCATTAAATTTATCCGAAATTTACCCAAATTAAATCATTTTTATGCAGCATACTTCTGAACAATATGACGATGTAATTGAGAAATGTAGGTCATTATTTATCAATAAAATGAGCGATTACGGAAGCGCTTGGAGAATTTTAAGACTCCCTTCTTTAACAGATCAGATTTTTATAAAAGCCCAGCGGATTCGCCAATTACAAGAAAACACTACACGGAAAGTAGATGAAGGTGAAATTTCAGAATTTATAGGGATTATTAATTATTCTATAATGGCATTGATTCAGTTAGAAAAAGGTATTGCTGATCAGCCTGATTTAGATACAATTAAAGCAACAGAACTTTACGATAAACATATTTCCATTACCAAAACATTAATGGAAAATAAAAATCATGATTATGGAGAGGCATGGAGAGATATGCGTGTGAGTTCTTTAACCGATTTGATTTTACAAAAATTGTTGCGCGTAAAACAAATAGAAAATAATAATGGAAAAACAATTGTTTCTGAAGGTTTGGACGCCAATTATCAGGATATGATTAATTACGCCATTTTTGCATTGATCCATTTGAAAGCATAAAATCGAAAATTAGATGAAGATATTTGTATTGTTAGCCAGGCTTTTTGTAGCCATTACATTTTTGTTTTCAGGATTTGTTAAGTTAGTAGATCCATTGGGTTCTGCTTATAAATTTCAAGAATATTTTAGTTCAGATGTTTTAAATATGGAGTTTTTAATTCCATATGCTTTGCCATTTTCAATCCTATTGATTTTGATTGAAATTATGTTAGGGGTAACACTCCTAATCGGATTTAAACCAAAACTAACAACATGGTCACTTTTCCTAATAACTTTGGTCTTTCTGTTCTTAACTTGGTATTCGGCATTTTATAACAAGGTAACCGATTGCGGGTGTTTTGGTGATGCAGTTAAATTGACTCCTTGGGAAACATTCAATAAAAATGTAGTCCTTATAGTACTCATTGGTTTTTTAATTTACAGTCAAAAACAACTCAAGCCTATAATGCCGCCAAACGGATTAAAATGGTTTACTTGGGCGTCATTTATGGTGTTTATGTATATCAGTTATTATGTGTTGCTTCACATGCCTTTAATAGACTTCAGAGCGTATGCTGTTGGAAAAAATATTCAACAAGGAATGACAGAGATAGCGGTGGATGGTTTGCCAAAAATACATGACTTTTTCTTGGAAACAGGTGACGGAAAGGATTTAACAGAGGAGTTATTAAACACCGAAAAGGTGATGTTCGTAGTGGTTTACGATCTTGATGTTGCGGATAAAAATGGATTCTCAAAAGTAAAATCAGTAACCGATTTGGCATTAAAAAATGGTTATACGGTTTATGGTTTATCGTCTTCTTATATTGATGATTTAAACAAATTGAATTCAAAAGAACAGTTACAATTTGAATGGCTTTTTGTTGATGGCACAGTACTTAAAACAATTATTAGAGCAAATCCAGGAATAATTACATTAAATAAAGGAACTGTTACTGGGAAATGGAATTGGATTGATGCAGACGATTTTAAACCGTAGTCTCTTATGGTAAGATTTGTTACACCGAGCCTGTCTAAGTGTTTGATGTAATTTTTCACTATTGATAATTCTTTAGAATTTTTTTTTAAAAAATAACATAAATGAAGAGCGTACTTTTAGTATTTGTTGGAGGAGGTTTTGGGAGTGTTGCTCGATTTTTATTAGGCAAGATGTTGAATAACTCTCCTGACGGGATTCCGTTTGGAACTTTTTTTGCCAATGTGCTGGGGAGTTTGTTAATCGGTTTGATTCTAGGATTTGCCGCTGAAAACGATGCCTTAACGGAGAATCATACATTGTTGTTGGCTACAGGTTTCTGTGGTGGGTTTACCACATTTTCTACCTTTGCATATGAGAATCACATTCTCTTAAAGTCAGGGGACTTTATGAGTTTTGCACTTTACACCATTGCAAGTTTTGTGATGGGTTTTTTGGCTGTGTTTTTAGGAATGTATTTGGTGAAGTTTATTGCTTAGTCTTTCCAAAACTTAGTACTCCTGCTTCGATTTGAATAGGTAAATAATTTTCTCTCGGTGGAATCGGACAAGAATAATCTTCATTGTAAGCACAATATGGATTGTAAGCCTTATTAAAATCTATAGTAATGGTTTCTCCGATTGGTTTTTCTAAATCTATATAACGCCCGCCATCATAAGTTTCATTGCCATTGGTTTCGTCATTAAACGGAATAAACAGATAATCTTTATATTCTGTGTCAAGTATTAGCTTTTGATTTTGATAAATTCGTAAGGATAAATCTTCTCCTTCAATAGAAAAAGTTGCAATACCGTATTGCGTATAGAGGGGTTTGCGTTCTGTCGTGGTCGGCATTTCAAAAATAGATTCATTCGGGGTTCTTTCAAACTTAGCAATAACTCTAAAAGACTTGTTGATCGGGAAAAAATGGAGTTTTTTGAAGGATTTAAAGTCTTCATTTTTTAACGGAGTTGTTTTTTTATCAGAAAATTCCACATTCATTTTGTATTGAAACTGTTCTATTTTGTTGGTGTAATTTTTATTTTTTTCTTGTCTGCAACCAATAATTAGCATGACTAAAGCAAGAGATAGAAATATGTTCTTCATCTAAAATAGATTTTCGTTAAAGATATGATTTTTATTTTTTTGATAAAAATAAGGGTTGGTGTTATAAAAAAATGCTGCTTATATGTTGGTTTGTCAATTTAGGCAAGGTAGGGGCTAAGTCGCCTTGTAAAAATTCTTTTTATTGCTATAAATCTGAGCATTTTCTAAAATAATTCAGAATAATAAACTAAACCATTAGGGTGCTTTAGACCATAGTAATTTAGTTTTATAGTTGGTTTGAGTTTTAGAAAATGGAGGTTAACTCTTGATTTTTAACAAATATAATTTATTATGGTTCTTAATTGAAATATCTAAAAAAGATAGGAAAATAATGGGATATAGATTATTTTTGCAGCTCTTTATTAAAAACATGAAAAATACAATTAAAAAAATAGCAGTTTTAACATCAGGAGGGGATGCTCCAGGGATGAATGCAGCCATAAGATCAGTAGTTAGAACTTGTGCTTTTCACAATATTGAGTGCGTAGGGGTTTACCGTGGATATCAAGGTATGATTGAAGGTGACTTTGAGCCAATGAATGCAAGAAGCGTAAGGAATATCGTAAGCAGAGGAGGTACAATGTTAAAATCTGCACGGGCTGATGAATTTAAAACTAAAGAAGGTCGTAAAAAAGCCCATGAGCAATTAAAGAAAGAAGGTGTTGATGCTTTTGTTGTCGTTGGAGGTGATGGTAGTTTTACCGGTGCATTATTATTTAATAATGAATTTGGTTTTCCGGTGATGGGTATTCCAGGAACTATAGATAATGATATTTATGGAACCAATTATACCTTAGGTTATGACACAGCGCTAAACACAGCGGTAGACGTAATTGATAAAATTAGAGATACTGCAAGTTCACATCACAGGTTGTTTTTTGTTGAGGTGATGGGGCGTGATGTTGGTCATATTGCACTAAATGTTGGTATAGGTGGTGGAGCAGAAGAAATTTTGATTCCTGAAGAAAATGTAGGTTTAGATCGTCTTTTAGATTCTTTACGAGAAAGTAAAAAAGCTGGAAAAACTTCAAGTATAGTTGTCGTTGCTGAGGGAGATAAGATAGGTAAAACTGTTTTTGAATTGGCAGAATATGTTGAGGAAAACTTTCCTTTTTACGAAGTAAGGGTGTCGGTTTTGGGGCACATGCAAAGAGGTGGAGCACCATCGTGTTTTGACCGTGTATTGGCTAGTAGAATGGGAGTGAAAGCTGTAGAGTCTCTTATGGAAGGGAAATCTAATCTAATGGTTGGGATTAAAGACGATAAAATAGAATTAACAGAATTAGAGTTAGCAATAAAAGGAAAGTCAAAAATCAATGCCGAGTTATTAAGGGTGTCTGATATAATGGCTATTTAAATAAGTGTAAATTAAAAACAAAGTATAATGACAAAGATTGGAATTAACGGATTTGGAAGAATTGGTAGAATCGCATTTAGAGTTGCAGTTTCTAAACCAGGAGTAGAAGTAGTAGGTATTAATGATTTGTTAGATGTAGACCATTTAGCATATTTATTAAAATACGATTCAGTACACGGTCAGTTTGACGGAACTATTGCTGTTGAAAACGGAAATTTAGTTGTAAACGGAAAAGAAATTAGAATTACAGCAGAACGTAACCCAGAAGATTTAAAATGGGATGCAGTTGGAGCAGATGTTGTTCTAGATTGTACAGGTATCTTTACATCTTTAGGTACTGCTGATGCTCACATTAAAGCTGGAGCTAAAAAAGTAGTGATTTCTGCACCATCTGCAGATGCACCTATGTTCGTAATGGGAGTGAATCATAAAGAAGCAAAAGCAACTGATACAATCGTGTCAAATGCATCTTGTACTACAAACTGTTTAGCACCTTTAGCAAAAGTAATCAATGATAAATTTGGTATTGCAGAAGGATTAATGACTACAGTACATGCAGCAACAGCAACTCAATTTACTGTTGATGGCCCATCAAGAAAAGACTTTAGATTAGGACGTTCTTCAATAAACAATATTGTACCTGCATCAACTGGAGCAGCAAAAGCAGTAGGGAAAGTAATTCCAGAATTAAACGGAGTGTTAACTGGTATGGCATTTAGAGTTCCTACAGTTGATGTATCTGTTGTAGATTTAACTTGTCGTTTGACTAATGGAGCATCATTTGAAGATGTAAAAGCAGCGATAAAAGATGCTTCAGAAAATGAATTAAAAGGTATTTTAGGATATACTGAAGAAGGAGTTGTTTCTCAAGATTTCGTTTCAGAACCAAGAACAAGTGTATTTGATGCAAATGCTTCGATGGCTTTGAATGACAATTTCGTGAAGTTAGTGTCATGGTATGACAATGAATTTGGTTATTCTACTAAATTGATTGAATTAGCATTGCACATAAATTCTTTATAAACCAAAATATCGTAG
>JAGLDM010000056.1 GCA_023145595.1 Flavobacteriaceae bacterium
TAGCCATAACCGTAACCGTAGCCATAACCATAAGTGTTGTAGCCTTTTTTAGAATCGCTACAATTCATGACCACCGCCATGTTTTGCAAGCGGCTTTCATCATAGAGTTTTTTAGGAATCTCCAACATTCTCTTATCTATAAAGTGTGCTCTTACCACATATAAAAACATATCTGCTTTTTGATTGAATAATAAAGTGTCTGATACCACACTCACGGGAGCCGTATCTACAACTATATAATCATATACTTCTTTTACGTAATCCAACATTTCATCAAAACGACCATTCATTAATAATTCAGTTGGATTCGGAGGTGAAATTCCAGATTGAATCATATCAAAATCATAGGCGTCAATATGCTGAATAACTTCTTGAACAGTAATTTCTGATGAGGTTAAATAATGTGTTAACCCTTTACCTTTTTTTGTAGATAAATATTCAGCGAGTTTAGGTTTTCTAATGTCCGCTCCAATCAACAAAACTTTTTTATTCGAAAGTGCGAGTGCAGTGGCTAAATTAATTGCTACAAATGTTTTCCCTTCACTAGGGATCGTTGAGGTAACATAAATCGTTTTTGAAGGTCCTATAGTATCAGACAGTATAAAATTAATATTTGTTCGCAATAATCGAAATGATTCTGAAGCAGCACTTCGATCAGCACTTGAAATCACTATCTTTTCATCATTCGTTGCTTTTGGGATAACACCCAAAAACGGCATTTTTAATGCGGCTTCCAATTGTTTACTTGTGTGGATATAATTATCTGATAAATAGCGAATATATAATGTCCCAAAAGGAATTAGAAATCCGACGATTAAGGCAGCCAGATATATAATTTTACGTTTCGGACTTATAGGTATATTACTCCCTATTGCCGAATCTATTATTTTTCCACTTGGAATCGTAGCTGCCAGCGAAATAGCGTTTTCTTCGCGTTTTTCTAATAAAAACAGGTATAAAGATTCTATAATTCTTTGACGACGTAAAATATGTTTAAACTCTTTTTCTTGTCTTGGGACTTCGGTAATTCTTGCATTTAAACGTGCATCTTCTTTTTCGGCTATAGATAACGAAATAGAAAGCGATTTTTTTAAATTGGTCAAACTCTGGTGCACCCCTTTTCTCAGTTCTGCTATTTGATTATTTAAATTTATAATAATCGGATTCATATCCTTTGAACTTTTTGAGATCCGGTTGCGCTCCAACACCAGTTCATTGTATTTCTGACTACCCTGACTGAAACCACTACCGCTACCCAATCCTAAATTTTCAGGAATGATATCCTCTGTGTTATTCTCTAAGTATTCAGTTACATAATCGGCTAATTGCAACTGCGTTTTAATGTCGATGATACTTTTTTCTATTTCAGAATTGGCATCTAAAATTAAAGATGCTTCCGAAGAAAGATCTGTTAAACTATTGGAGGTTTTAAATTCCTGAATACCACTATCGGCATTCGACAATTCTTTTTCAATAATTAAAAGCCTCTCCTCTATAAATTCATTGGTATTAATGGCTATCTGACTCTTATTTTCAATGGCGTTTTTATTATAATTTGCAGTGAGCGTATTTAAAATAAGTTCTGCTTTAAGCGTAATTTGATCTTTTAAACTAATGATTAATATATCAGATTTCTTCATTAAAAAATCAATTTTTAAT
>JAGLDM010000057.1 GCA_023145595.1 Flavobacteriaceae bacterium
TTTCATCAACATCAGAAAATTTTAGTTTTACCGATTTTAACATATCAATGCTGGTATGAATCACTATCTTTTTTAACCACGCTCCAAATGTCACTTCACCTTTAAAAGAATCAATCTTTTTAAATGCTTTTATCCATGCCTCTTGCATCGCATCTTCTGCATCGGCACTATTTTTCATAAAACGAAATGCCACATGATACATAGCGTCACAATATTGATTGTATAATTTCAATTGTGCCTTACGATTGCGATTTTTACACAACTCGATTATTTCAGTGTGATAAATTTTCAATTTAATGGTTGATCAATTAGCGTTCATTTTTAAAGACGAGTCTTTTTCTTTCTTGTTGCAAATTAGGAACTTTTTCTGAAAGATAAATAGTATTCTACAATTCTTGCGTTTGGAATTTGTCAATTTCCGTTGAGCGAGCATGATACAAAAAACTCATTTCCAAAAGCACCCCTACCTACTTAACTCGTTAATTATCAGTTCACAAAAATTATTTCAAAAAATTTACTTATATTTGATTTCCCTTTAGATTCTACATTGGGGTAGCCGAAAACCATTTAGAGTAGGCAAAATTCACAAACAAAATAATTATGAAAAAAATACTAATTACAGGTTGTAGTTCTGGATTTGGTTATGATGCTACCAAGTATCTAGCCCAAAAAGGGCATCATGTATTTGCTACCATGAGAAATGTTAATGGAAAAAATACACACGTGGCTACGGAATTAAAAGCATTTGCACAGGCTAACAACCTAAGCATTGATGTACTTGAAATGGATGTCACTTCTGATAAGAGTGTGAATAATGCCGTTTCCAATATTTCACAAGTAGATGTTTTAATCAATAATGCCGGACTTGGCTATGGAGGTGCTATTGAATCCTTTTCTTCGGATGAAGTACTTGCTCAACTCGATTTGAATATTGTAGGAACGATAAGAACTGCAAAAGCAGTATTACCTATGATGCGTGCTCAAAAGTCAGGATTAATCATTCAAGTAAGTTCA
>JAGLDM010000058.1 GCA_023145595.1 Flavobacteriaceae bacterium
GGTCAAGTTAAGTGGATGATGCTACATGAATCTGGAACTTTAATAGCATCAACAGGAGAAGCATTAGTAGGTATAAGACCGTATAATGGAGAAGTTGCTTTTAAAATCGATCGCCTTAAAAAAGTGAAAGAAGAGAATTTAGAATTAGTCCCTGGTACTCCTTATTTAATCATTAAACCAAAAGGGATGATGAATCAAGGTCATGTATCTGTGGTAGATGTTGTAAAAGGTAAAATGGTGTTTGACTCTAAGGCTGAAGACTGGCAAGGTGGAGTAAGTAGCAGACACATCTTACAACCAGAAATGATGCTTGTGGTTAATGGAATGCATAAAGAAGAAGGAATGGGACAGTACAAACAAGGTGTCGGACTATATGACTTAACATCTGGTGAGTTGGTTCGAATCTTTGAACGAAAAGCATCGAATGTAATGGTAGGAAGATCCGATATTTTAGGTGATGAAATTATTATTCCAGGAGGAAAAAATATTCAATGCTATGACATTAAAACAGGAAATGTTAATTGGAAAGCTGATATTAAAACAGCTACAGGAATTGTAACCTTTGAAGAAACTAAAGAATTGTATGCCTACAGAAGTAAAGGTGACAATACCGTAGTTTACAAATTAAATTCAAAAACTGGTCAAATATTATGGCCAGAATGAAATAAAATAAAAGGAGTCATTTCTCGCTATGAATTTACACCAAAAGGACTAGCCATTGTAACCAATATTTTAAGTACTGGTAAAAAAGGATTGGCAGGTAAAATTGGAAATGCAGCCAAAGGTTCTGGAACTTCTAAAATATATCTATTAGATTTAAAAACAGGAGAAGATTTATGGGCAAAATCACCAAAAACAAAAGGAATTATTAGTCATTTCTATATTGAAGAGGACGGAATTATCTTTGGAGTTTCAAGCGGTGGAATCAACAAAATTGCTTTTGATGGTGTGCCTCGATGGAAAAAGCCCTTAAAAACTGGACCTGGAATTCAAATCATGGCTCGCGGTGAAAAAGGGATGCTCTATATTTCTCAAACAGATACCGATTTAATCGATTTTGAAACTGGCGAATCTGTATTCGGAAAAACCATTAAATATAAAAATTCGGATGCGGTAACTTCAGCGTATGACCAGGAACGAGATCGTTTTTTAATATCTTGTAAAGATGGTATTTATGAAGT
>JAGLDM010000059.1 GCA_023145595.1 Flavobacteriaceae bacterium
ATAAACAGTTTGGAAACTCTGTTGCAGTTCCTGCGATTCAAGCTACAGCAAAAAAAATAATTGAAAAACTAAACGAAAAATGATAACAGGGAATAAAGGAGAATGGAGTGAAATTTATACCCTTTTTAAATTATTAGGCGATAAAATATTACAACCAGGAGACGAAAATATTGAGAAAATTCAAAATGTAATTTATCCTATCGTTAAAATTCTACGCTCTGAGACAACTGGGAATTTTGAATATTCATTTAAAGATGATATTGTAATTATTTCAGGGAAAGAGGAAGTTTTGAGATTTCCAATTAGTGAATTTAAGAATAAAGCAATATCTCTACTTGACTCTATCAAATCAAGCACGGAAAGGACATTTTCTATTCCCAAGATTGAAGATTTTATGCAATCTATTAATTGTATTTCTCTAAAAGCAAGCTCTACAACAAAGACAGATATTACAATTATAATTCACGACCAAAGGACAAGTCAACAACCAACTCTTGGTTTTAGTATAAAATCTCAATTAGGAAGTCCTTCTACTTTACTCAATGCAGGAAAGACAACTAATTTTATTTACAGAATTGAAAACCTAAATTCTACAGAAGTAGAGGAGATTAATAACATTGACACAAGAAGTAAAATCAAAGATAGAATTGAGAAAATAATTGAAAAAGGTGGTCACCTGAAATTTGTGGGGACTGAAAAGCAGATATTTTCTAATAATCTTGTTTTAATCGACAGTCTGTTACCGCAAATTTTATCTGAAACTGTTTTTGATTTCTACACAAGTAATCATTCAAAAGTATCTGATTTAGTAACGGAAATTGAAAATAAAAATCCTTTGAAATTTGACACTTCAAATGAGCATCAATTTTATAATTACAAAATTAAGCGATTTTTAACAGATGTTGCTCTTGGAATGATGCCATCTAAAGTATGGTCAGGACAATATAATGCAACAGGAGGATATTTAATTGTAAAAGAAGATGGTGATATTTTATGTTATCACATCTACAATCGAAATGAATTTGAAGACTACTTAATAAACAACACAAAACTTGATACAGCAAGTTCATCTCGACACGGATTTCGAGAAGTTTATGAAAGAAATGGAGATTTGTATTTTAAATTAAATCTGCAAATTAGATTCTTGAAATAAAAGCCACCGCATAAATCCATACACATTGCAGAATGAAAGAAAATAACGAAAGCCCAACAAATGGCTAAAAAACATAGGCCGTTTGTGCTAAACCGAACCGATAAACGAACATAAAAAAAACACCTTCAACTTCTTGAAGGTGTTTTACAATTATTTAAAATATTTTTATTTTATTTCTCTACCCCTAATACTTCTTTAATCACACGCTCTAACTCTGCCTTAGGCAAAGCGCCTTGCGCCATTTGTGGTTGTCCGTCTCCAGGAACAAACAACATAGAAGGAATACTTCTAATTGCAAATGCAGCGGCTAATTCTTGTTCTTTTTCGGTATCTACTTTGTAGATGTTTATTTTTCCTTCGTATTCATTGCTCAATTCTTCTAATACAGGAGCAATTGCTTTACACGGTCCACACCAATCAGCATAGAAATCAATAATACAAGGTTTATCTCCTTCAAATTTCCATTCTTTATTTTTTTCGAAATTAAAAACCTTTTCTAAAAACGTTTCTTTTGTCAATAATTCTGTCATAACTTTAAATTTTATACTCTTATTTGACGACAAAGTTAACCATTTCTTACATTGCTTTTGGTAACATTGGTTACGCTACTGTTTTAACCATTATTTGCTTACTGTTGAATGTGATTTTTGATCCTTTTGATGTGCCTAATAATAGCTTCCCTATTGGAGATTTCGGTGAAATCGCAAAATATACTCCACCACTGGTTTCAATTTTACCCATACTAATCGCTAAATAATAATTTACCTGATCGGTTTGAATAACACTCCCTAAACAACTGTTTTTTGTTTCTATATTTGGGTTAATTTTGGCTAATTGCAGCTGCATTTCATTTACAACTTTTAATTGCTGACCTGCTTTTTCCATTTCTAACTGTAACATAGCACGACCCGTTTCATGCTTGTCTCCTGCCGAACTCTTGGTTTCAGAATTCAATGCGTTTTTATTGGATTGAATGGTTTTTTCAATGGTTTGTAATTTAGTACTTACAAATTCTTGGCAGGCGCTGTATAGTTCTTGTTTTAGGCTCATTTTTGTTTCAATAAAGGATTGCTTCATTACACTCAGTTCCATTCGCAATGTCGTGGTTTTTCAAAATTCTAACTTAAATTGCACATCAATAATCTTCTCTTTTTTCTTAGTGTTTACATTTAAATTAGTAACCGAAATTCCTAAAAGACGCACCGAATTTTTCATACGCTCTTGATACAATAATTCTTCTACTGTTTCTAACAAAATAGATTTGTCTTTTACAAAAAAAGGCACTGTTTTACTTCTAGTTTGTTGTGTAAAGTCACTGTATTTTATCTTTAGAGTAATTGTTTTTCCTGCTAATTTAGATTTTTTTAATCTTCGTTCCAATTCATCTGCAATTTTTTCTAACTGTTCTATCATAAAAATTTCAGAAGTTAGGTTTTTCCGAAAAGTATGTTCTGCAGCAACAGATTTTACTACATGATTAGGGTTTACTTTTGCATTGTGAATTCCGCGTACAATATTAAAATATTGTGCTCCCGACTTTCCAAAATTCTTTATTAAGAAATCAACGCTCTTTTCTTTTAAATCTTTTCCACTAAAAATCCCCAAATTATACATTTTGGTGGCGGTTACTTTTCCGACTCCATAGAATTTTTTAATATCTAAATTTTCTAAAAACGCGATTGCCTCTTCTGGCGGAATTGTTTTTTGTCCGTTTGGTTTATTAATATCAGAGGCTATTTTAGCTATAAATTTATTGTATGAAATTCCAGCCGAAGCTCGTAAACCTGTTTTTTGATGAATTTTCTCTCTAATTTCTTCAGCAATTAAAGAAGCCGACGGATTCCCTTTTTTATTAATCGTAACATCTAAATACGCTTCATCTAAAGAAAGAGGCTCCACCAAATCGGTGTATTCATGAAAAACGGCTCTAATCTGTTTTGATATTTCTTTATATCTCTGAAATCGAGGTGGAACAAAGATTAAATGTGGACATTTTTTCTTTGCCATCATACCGCTCATCGCAGATCGTACCCCAAATTTTCTAGCCTCATAACTTGCCGCTGCAATCACTCCACGTTCTTCACTCGATCCAACAACCAATGGTTTTCCTCTAAATTCAGAATTATCCAATTGCTCAACAGATGCATAAAAAGCATCCATATCTACATGAATAATTTTACGGTAATTCGCTGGTTCACAAGTCATTTAACAAAAAATTAATCTAAATCTACAATTTCATTTACTACTTTTGCCTTCTAATATAAAAAAAAATTAGACATGAAAAAAGTACTATTTATTTTGTCAATTGCCTGTTTTATTGGTTTTTCTAATACTACAAGTGCACAAACATTATCTGGTTTACAAAAATCTATTCCAAATTCTACAAGCACAGAGATGAGCACTAGCCAAATGCAAGCTGTTTTTGACTCTCCAGAAGCACAAAAGAAGATTAAAGAAGAAATGATGAATAATCCTGAGTTGAGAGACCAAACGATTGATTATTTAAAAAACAATCCTGAAACAAGCAAGCAAGTTTTGGAGGCTATAAAAAAGAATCCAACAGCGAAAAATAAAATTATGCAATACATTCAGGACAACCCAAAATTGATGAAAAAAGCAATGGATTATATCAAAAATACTAGTCCTCCCATTTCTCGAGCAATGGGTTTAATTGGAATGTAAGTTTCCAAATCTTCACTAATTTAAAAGGCTGTAACAAATTAATGTTACAGCCTTTTTTATAATGCACATTTCGACAAACTTAATGTGCCTCCCCAGAGGCGCAAAAAAATATTAGGTAATTCCTAAATCTAACATTGCATCGGCAACTTTAATAAATCCGGCAATATTAGCTCCTTTTACATAATCTATATAGCCGTCTTCTTGTTTCCCGTACTTTAAACAAGCCACATGAATAGAAGACATTATTTGATGTAATTTAGCATCTACTTCTTCTTCTGTCCAGTTTAGTTTCATAGCATTTTGAGACATTTCTAACCCAGAAACACCAACACCCCCGGCATTTACTGCCTTGCCTGGGCCAAAAAATAATTTGGCATTATGAAATGCTTCCACAGCTTCTGGGGTACACCCCATATTAGAAACTTCAGATATATATTTTACACCGTTTGCTATAAGTGTTTTAGCATCATCCCCATTTAATTCATTCTGAATAGCACTTGGCATAGCGATATCACATTTCACCTCCCAAGGCTTTTTTCCTGCTACAAATTTCGCTTCTGGAAACTCATCAATATAAGGCTTTACAATATCGTTATTTGAAGCGCGAAGATCTAAGAGATAATCTATTTTATCAGCATCTAAACCTTTCTCATCATAAATATAACCATCAGGCCCAGAGATGGTAATTACTTTACCTCCTAGCTCGGTTACTTTAAGCGCCACACCCCAGGCTACATTTCCAAAACCAGAAACACAAACTGTCTTGCCTTCAAAATTATCGTTATTGATTTTCAACATTTCCTTTGTAAAATAAGTAGCACCAAAACCCGTGGCCTCTGGTCTAATTAAACTACCTCCCCAATTTAATCCTTTACCTGTAAAAACACCCTCGTTTTCGAGTTTCAGTTTTTTGTACATACCATACATATAACCAATTTCTCTTCCGCCTGTACCGATATCGCCTGCAGGCACATCTGTACTTGGTCCAATAACACGCCATAGTTCTAGCATAAAAGCTTGACAAAAACGCATAATTTCTGAATCCGATTTTCCTTTAGGGTTAAAATCTGACCCTCCTTTACCACCACCCATAGGCAATGTTGTGAGAGCGTTTTTAAATATTTGTTCGAACCCTAAAAATTTAAGAATACTTAAATTTACACTTGGGTGCAAACGAATACCTCCTTTGTAAGGTCCAATGGCGTTGTTAAACTGTACTCTGTGTCCTAAATTAACGTGCACTTGACCTTCATCATCTGTCCAGGATATTCTAAAAGTTAAAATCCTATCGGGCTCAACTAATCTTTCTATAATTTTTGCCGCTTCATACTGTGGATTTTCATTATAGATAGTCTCTATAGATTCCAACACTTCATGAACAGCTTGCAAATATTCTTTTTCACCTGGATGTTTTGTCTCTAGGCTTGTTATTATGTTTTTTACATTCATAATGTTCAAATATAAAATATGTTAATAATAATAAAATGAGATTCAAAATTACGGATATTTAATTCAATAATTTTAAATTTAATATGGTGTTTTTTTGAAAACATGACGCTATAAATTTCTTAATTTCAAAATTATAAAAAAGGTTTTACATAAAGCCCTCTGGAGGTAAATCATCAATAGGGCTGTCTAATGCTTCTTGCTCTTTTTCAATTTTAAACCCGGCTTTAAAAATAGCTGCCTTGTTACTTTTCCCTTCAATAACAATGGTTAGTGGTTCTTTAAAACAAATATGCCTCAAGTACTCGTCTTCATATGCCGCTTCTTGTTTATTTAGATAATCTAAATCAAAAAAGCCATCATCCATAAAAGGGTTAATGGTAAAATAACCCACTTTAAAAGAGGTTAAATTTTGGAAGAAATGTGTACCTTGACTAGGGTCTATTCTAAATTCGTTAAGACCTGCTTCTACAATTATTTTTGCCGATGATATCTGAGGCCAAATAACGGGAATGCCCAACCACGGGTCGCTAGAGCCCCAACGGCCAGGACCGACTAATATATACTGTTTACCTTCATCTTCAAATTTTTTATTTATCTTCTCTACAGCATCTGCAATTTGCCTTGTATTTGCCGAATTAAATGTTTCGGGCTTAACGTATACAAAATCGCAAATGTGGTCGTAGGTGCCGTTCCCTAAGGCTGATTCTGAATAAATAATGGAATCCTCCTTTTTAAAATTGTCTGGGAGTTCATTCTTGGTTTCTATACTTTCTATAATAGGCCTAATTTGTAGAAAACTAAATATTTTGGGCTGCCCTTTAGGTACGTCAAGATTTACAGCAAATTCCATTTCAATAGGATTGCGCATCTCACGTTGCCCAACACTCAGTAAATCTTGAAGAATTTCAGGTAGTGGAAAAGTGTTGTATTTTAAAATATTATCGAAAGTAACAACCCTAACACCGTCGTGTAAAACGCCGGGACGAATAATATTGTTTTGGAAGTCGTAAGTAGAAGCTACAAATTTTAACGAAGGATGATTTTTAGCAGATCGCAATGTAATTTTCTTTTTATTGATTGCTTCGCTGGTAGACACTTTATAACTCTTCGGATCTAAATCTAAACCATAGAAATACTGTTGTGTATCGCGCTGTGTTAATCCTGGTGATGATAATTGTAAAACTTTTTTAGGGTGATAAGGGGAGAAGCGCAAGGTTTGCCCTCCTCCTACAATAATTTCACCCAAGCCTAAGGCAATATTTGCAATACCTTCTTCTGGTTTTTCGGTGCCAATAGGATAAAAATTGATAGAGCGTGCTACTCCAGATATATTGGGGTAATAAACATCGTCGTATTCTTTACCCGTCAATTCTTGTAGAATAACGGCCATTTTGTCTTCTTCAATGGTGTGCGATGCTGCTTTTAAGTACGCTTTACTATTTTGATAAAATGCTGATGCCATAACAGATTTTACCGCATTAGAAACCATTTCTAACATGTCGTCACCATTAGTATTGGGTATCATATATGTTGCAAAAACTCCCGCAAACGGCTGATAATTAGAATCTTCCAAAACACTTGAAGAGCGTACAGCAATAGGCCTTTTAACAACACTTAAAAAGGCTTGGAGGTCTTTTAAAACCCACTCAGGTAAAGGTTTTGAAATAAATTCGTTTAAAATTTCTTCATCATTACTTGTTTTTGCTACAAAACGAATTAAATGATGTTGCTCCATAAACTCATCAAATACTTCGGTGCTTAGAACTACCGTTATCGGTATAGAAATATGAACCCCTTCGTATTTATCAAATAATTTGTGCCTTTTTAGAAATGAATCTATAAATGCTAATCCTCGCCCTTTTCCGCCTAAAGAACCATCTCCAATACGAGCAAATCCTAAATAATCAGCATATTTTTCTTTCTCAAATTTTACAATAACACCTCTCGAACGGTAAACACGGTAAACTTTTATAGCATTAATTAAGAATTGTCTAATTTGTTCTATGTCTTCAAAATCTTCAAAATCTACACTTTTAAATAAATTTGCCAGAGGAAATAAGGCTCGAGATCTAAGCCATTTTGAATACTCACTGCGCTTAGAATGATAAGCCATCGACTCTAGGCTAACGATTTTTAAAGCTTTTTGAAATTCATCTAAATCTTTAACAACGGCTAAGACTTTCATTTGTTCTGGATCCCAAAACTCAAAATTTCCAAACGAAAAATATTTAGTGATATATGTTTTTAAATCTGCCCCTAATGTTTCTGAGTGTTTGTATAGGAATTTTCCTTTCAACTCTAGCGCTCTTTCTTCATTGTTACTATCCGAAGACTGAATTAAAAAGGGCAAATAACGTTGCGATTTACGCACATATTTTAAAAATTCGAATCCTGCTTTTTTATTACGTTTACCTCCTTTAAAATAATTAACATCAGAAATAACACCTAATAGATTCTTTTTATATGATTCAAAGAACCCTAAACCCTCTTCGTAGGTTGTCGCTAATAATATTTTAGGACGCCCTCTCATAAGCATCATCCTTCGGTGCTCATTTAACCCTTCTGACATAAAGGCCTGAGTTTGTTTTAAAATAATTTTATACATAATAGGCAAATACCTAGAATAGAATTTTAAAGAATCTTCTATCATCAAAATGGCTTTTACGCCAACTTTATTGATATCTCTCTCAGCATTCATCCTGTCTTCTGTTAATTTGATAATGGCTAAAAAAATATCAACATTACCATTCCAATGAAAAACAAAATCTATAACCCCTTTATTCCCTTTTTTCAATTTACTTCTCAACTCTGAAGAATGGAAACTTAACGCGGCTATAGGCGCATCTGGAAAGGCTTCTTTTATTTCTTTTGATGTTTCAAAAGCATTATAGTCACCAATATCTAACCAAGTAATTATTAAATCAATTTTAAAATCATTCATTTGCCTTATCGCTCTTTTGGCTGAATTAGCATGAATAAAACTTGGTGGGTATCTTAAATTTAAGGCGGTATATTCATTAAAAATTCTTTCATCAATCCTGCCATCCTCCTCCAACATGTAGTAATCATAGTTAGAGCAAACAATAAGAATTTTATTGATCCTATTTTGCATCAATTTACTAAAGGCTACTTCTTCAAATTCATAGTGCCTTAAATCTGGTAACGGATTTTTACTCATTTAACACGAACTTAATTTCTACTGCAATATATCATAATTAAGATTTAAATTATATCTTTTGAACCTGCAAATTAATAAAAAAGGGATGCTAAAGTTTTATTAAACTACACCTTGAGCCAACATAGCGTCTGCAACTTTAACAAAACCGGCAATATTGGCTCCTGCAAGATTGTCAATACTACCCCTCTTATTTTCCATATTTGAGATAAGAATCATGAATATCTGCCATAATAAATTTCCGTTTCAGTAACTTCTTGCACTGCTTTCAGAAATTCAGGCTCATGTTGATTTTGAATTTCCGCCAAGTTCATAAACCTTGAAATTACGGCTCTATTTTTTGATGTTTTATCCCTCTCTCAAAATTGCAATAATTCTCTTAGATTCTTTGCGCTACTTTTTAAACAAAAAGGTGTAAATTTGCAGCCTAATTTGAACTAAAAATGTTAGACAAAGTAACAGAATTGATTGGTGATGTTCAAGCGTTTAAGGCTGCTTCTAAAGAAGAAGTTGAAACGTTTCGGATTAAATATTTAGGCAATAAAGGCTTACTTAAGGGGTTGTTTTCAGAATTTAAAACGGTGGATGCTGCTCTAAAAAAGGATGTGGGTCAGGCTTTAAATAGATTGAGAAACTCTGCTACTGAAAAGGTAAACGAACTCAATAAATCTTTAGAAGACACAACCTCTAAACAAAGTTTTTATGGCGATTTAACACGTCCGTCAGAACCAATTGAGTTGGGTTCTCGTCATCCTATTTCTATTGTTCGGAATAAAATTATTGAAGTCTTTTCTAAAATCGGATTTACGGTTTCTGAAGGTCCTGAAATTGAAGATGACTGGCATAATTTTACGGCTCTAAACTTACCAGAATACCACCCAGCAAGAGATATGCAGGACACTTTTTTTATTGAGCAAAATCCAGATTTGTTATTAAGAACCCATACAAGTTCTGTTCAAGTTCGTTATATGGAGAATAATAAACCTCCTATTCGTACAATATCTCCTGGTCGTGTGTTTAGAAATGAAGATATTTCTGCCCGAGCTCATTGTATTTTTCATCAAGTTGAAGGTCTGTATATTGATACCGATGTTTCTTTTGCCGATTTAAAGCAAACGCTTTTATATTTTACAAAAGAAATGTTCGGAAAATCAAAAATTAGATTACGTCCGTCTTATTTCCCTTTTACGGAGCCAAGTGCCGAAGTAGATATTTATTGGGGCTTAGAAACTGAAATTGATTATAAAATTACCAAAGGAACTGGTTGGCTAGAGATTATGGGCTGCGGAATGGTTGATCCTAATGTTCTGAAAAATGCCAATATAGATTCTGAAAAATATACCGGTTATGCCTTCGGAATGGGTATTGAAAGAATTGCAATGTTGTTGTATCAAATTCCGGATATTCGTATGTTTTATGAAAATGATGTTCGATTTTTAGAACAATTTAAGTCGGTGTTGTAAATACGGTTAATTTGTGTAATCCTGTAATTGTTTAAATGAAAAAAGACATTCAAATTCCAGAGGTTTCTAACGTTTTTATGGCGGTTGTAAAAGAGTACAATACTACTTTTAGAACTGATGATTGGAATGTATATATCATCAATAATAAAGCGGTAGATTTAGAAATGGTGTTGATTGTTTCACGGGGTTTTGATGATCAAGATACCACTTCAACCATACGTCGTAAAATTGAAAAACTACCTGCAAACTCATTCGCGAAAGTAGAATTAATTCAGCCAGAACTTTTTAAACTGAATAATGAGTTTAAAGTGTCTTTTTTTGAAGACAATCAGTTAAAAGACAAAATCTTTTTATTTGAAAAAGGAACGATAAAAGACGGTTCTTTACGATTAATTTCACTTCCCAATTCTTTCGGAACAGACAAAAAAGGAATTCTTAAAAAGTAAATAGTTTTGGTTTGAAGCCAGATAAGATAACCGATGTCTGAAGCACATGATTCGGTCTTCTGTCATCTAGTTCCCAACAATTAATTTATCAAATCTGTTAATTTTCTAAAAGTAACTTTTGCGCTTTTTCGCTGATATAGAACATCGTAAACAGCATCAATAATCGGAGTTATAGCACCGTTCTTTTGATTGAGTTTATAGGCGCTTTTTGTGGCATAATAACCTTCAGCAACCATCACCATTTCGTGCTGAGCTGATTTAACCGTATATCCTTTTCCTATCATATTTCCGAACATTCTATTCCTACTAAACGTAGAATAACCTGTTACCAATAAATCTCCTAAATAAGCCGAATTGTTAATATTCCGTTTCATTTTATGCACCTTATTAATAAAGCACTTCATTTCACGAATAGAATTCGACATCAACACCGCTTGAAAATTATCACCATAACCCAAACCATGTGCTATTCCTGCAGCAATCGCATAAATATTCTTAAGCATTGCGGCATATTCTGTACCAATAATATCATC
>JAGLDM010000006.1 GCA_023145595.1 Flavobacteriaceae bacterium
GTATTTTGCAAATGAAGCAGATTTTGCACATAGCCATGAGCAGAATATAAGCATGTTTAGATCATTTGATAAGGGTGTAACTTGGGGGGCAAGAGAAATTGTTTCTTTTAGTCCAACCTCTAGAGATGGTATGCCAGTGAGTCTTTATTTAGAAGAAACGGATGAAATAATTATGGCAATTGAAGACAATTACAGTTATAATTTTAAACCAGCAATTATTAGGACTTCTGATAATTGGCTTAATGCACCTGTTGGTAGATTCACAACAGATAGAATTTATGCGCTAGATCATGATGTTACATCACCTGCTTACCAAGGCGCTCCTTATTTAAGAGAATTACCTTCTGGAAATGTAGTACTTGGATATCAAGGAACCGATGGCGAAAGAGATCACGGTCTAGGCAATTCACGTTTATTGGTTGAAGTTGGAGATAAGACAGGACGTAATTTTCACAACAACACAAAACCTTTTAATGTACCTACAGGTAAACATGGTTTGTGGAACTCTTTAGCAGTGATGGATGGTAGAGTTTGGGGACTTACTGCTACAAACGCATATTCGAATCAATCAGAAACATGGACAATCGCTGGTTATGAAATTACGGGGTACAATATCCCTCAAGGAGAAATTGGAGTATCTACGAACCATTATCCGTTTTTTGTAGGACATAAAGGCACTACGAATGTAGGTGTGAGATTGGGACAAAACGATTCAAATTTATATTTGAAAGCAGTTGTAGAAGATAATGCCGTATTTAATAAGGATGGAATAACTTTTAGTATCGACACTCAAAATATTTCATCTGAAGCACCGGCTAAAGAAATATTTAAAATTCTTGTAACAGCTGATGGAGAAATCATTTCAAAAGAAGGTAACAACGGAATGTGGCAAACTGCTACTATTGAAACCCCGGAATTAAATGTTACAAAAACAGCCAATGGATATGAAATAGAGTTGGCTCTAACTTGGAGCAGTATTGGTGGTAAACCAACAACTGGCGAGAGAATAGGTTTTTCTGTTAGTTTATCAGAATACATAAGCGAAAGCAGTCTAAATTATATTGAGCAGTTAATAATGTGTGAGGCAGACAAACCTTATACATGGGCAACA
>JAGLDM010000060.1 GCA_023145595.1 Flavobacteriaceae bacterium
ACCTACAGAAGATGGAAAGCCACCTTTGGGAAATGCCAATGAATGGGCTTGGGATGCAAAAAAGAATAAAGTTGTTGGCAATGATAAAATTGATAACAAAACAGTTTTTGCTCTTGAATTAAACACCATGCCTGGATGGGCAGGAAGTTCTTGGTATTTTAACAGATATATGGATCCGTTAAACACCGAAGAATTTGCAAGTAAAGAAGCTTTGGAATATTGGAAAGATGTTGACTTGTATATTGGAGGCTCTGAGCATGCAACCGGACACTTATTATATAGCCGTTTTTGGCAAAAATTCTTGTTCGATAAAGGAATTGTACCTGTGGATGAGTTTGCAAAAAAACTGATTAACCAAGGAATGATTACTGGGACGAGTGCTTTTGTACATCGCGATGTCGCAACAGGAAAATATTTATCAAAAAACTTGATTGAGGAAAAGGAGGTTTTACCTATTCATGCAGATGTAACGTTTGTAAATTCTTCAGACGAATTAGACGTAGAGGCATTTAAGAATTGGCGTGAAGAATATAAGGATGCTGAATTTATTTGTGAAGAAGATGGAACTTTTAAGGTTTCTAGAGAAGTCGAAAAAATGTCTAAATCCAAATACAATGTGGTAAGTCCAGATGCTATTTGTGAAGAATATGGAGCGGATTCATTACGTTTGTTTGAAATGTTTTTAGGTCCATTAGAGCAATCAAAACCTTGGAAAACATCAGGTATTTCTGGAGTACTTTCTTTCTTAAAGAAATTATGGAAATTGTATCATTCAGGAGAGAATGCTGCTTTGTTAGTTTCAGAAGAAAAAGCAACAAAAGAGGAACTGAAAACACTTCATAAAACCATCAAAAAGGTAGATGAAGACATTGCTAATTTCTCGTTCAATACTTCGGTAAGTTCGTTTATGATTGCTGTAAATGAATTAACAGCACTAAAATGTAATAAGCGTGAAATTTTAGAGCCATTAATTACTTTAGTTTCTCCGTATGCACCTCATATTTCAGAAGAATTATGGCAAAAACTAGGACATAAAGAGTCTATTTCAACGGTAGATTTTCCAGTTTTTGAAGCAAGTTATTTGGTAGAGAGTTCTAAAGAATATCCGATTTCTTTCAATGGGAAAACGAGATTTACTATTGAATTATCGTTGGATTTATCAAAAGAGGAGGTTGAAAAAGCAGTACTAGAAAACGAAAAAACCATAGCACAGTTAGACGGTAAAACACCTAAAAAGGTAATTGTTGTTCCGGGTAAAATTGTAAATATTGTTGGATAAGTATAAGAACAACTAGAGATCGTTTATTAATTATGGAGTTTAATATCGAAATTATTGGACTGATCGCAGCCTTTTTAACAACGTCGGCTTTTGTGCCGCAAGCTGTTAAAATATGGAAGACTAAGGAGGTGAAACATGTTTCTCTAACTATGTATTTTGTGATGTTGGCTGGAATTATTCTATGGTTTTGTTACGGCTGCCTTTTAGGTAGTATATCAATTATAGTAGCAAATGTGGTAACAGGATTTATTGTTATAAGTATTATTTACCTAAAAATTAAATATTCTGAAATCGGAAATTAGAATTAAAACAAACCAATTTGTGAAGTCGGTTATAAATCAAAAATTACTTCTTATTTTTACACATATGTAAAATTAGTATGAATAAATCTAGTTTGTCTTTGCGATACAGAGTTTTTCTATCAATGGTAGTTTTGATAGTAATGTCGTCTGTACTTATTGCTTTGGTAACTGTTTTTCAATATCATGAGCAGGCAAAGGAGTACAATACTGGACGTTTAGAACGTAAAGAAAATGCCATTCGTAAGCATATCAATTTTGCAATGCGAAGTACAGCTTATCCCATTGAATCTGAATATTTATTTCCAATTTTTAAATTGATTATTGACGAGGTTTCTGAAGTTCATAATTTGGAAATTGAGATTTATAATTTGAGCGGAAATTTTATATTATCATCTAATTCTGAAGTAGATTCTGGCGTCATTTTAAAAGATGTTATACAGGAATTAAAATCAACTATCAATCACCGTTTTGTATCTCGATCAAAAAAAAACGGAAAGGAATATCAAACTTCGTACACCTATTTAGTAGATGATAATTTAAAAGAAATTGGAATTTTACATTTGCCATCTTTAGAAGACAGTTCGGCTCAAGATGATGAATTAACAGAGTTTTTAACACGTTTAGGAATCGGATTTTTATTGATGTTTGCTGTTGGTTTGGCATTGGCTTATTTTATTTCGAGTTATGTAACACGATCTATTAAAACGGTGAGTGATAAAATGAATCAAACTCGAATTTTTAAGCGAAATGAAAAAATTGTTTTAAAAGATGCTAGTTCAGAAATTCATAATTTGGTTGATTCATACAATAGTATGATTGATGAGTTAGCAGTGAGTTCAGTGAAATTAGCACAAAGCGAGCGGGAAGAGGCATGGCGAGAAATGGCAAAACAAGTAGCACATGAAATTAAGAACCCATTAACTCCAATGCGATTAACGGTTCAAAGTTTTGAACGTAGATTTGACCCAACCGACCCTCAAATTAAAGAGAAATTAAAAGAATATAGTACAACCCTTATTCAGCAAATTGATGTGATGAGTGGTATTGCTTCCGCTTTTTCTGATTTTGCTAAAATGCCAACTCAAAAAAGAGAAGAAATAAACATAGTGTCTGTTGTGAAAAATGCAACCGAAATATTTACAGAATCATTTATTTCTTTTTATTCTGAAGAACAAGAGATTCTTGCAAATTTAGATAAGATGCAAATTATTCGTGTAATTACGAACTTGGTTAAAAATGCGATTCAGGCAACTGAAAATATAGAATTTCCACGCATAGAAGTTAAAATTAAGACATACGATAATAGTGTTATGATTATTGTTTCTGATAATGGAAAGGGAATTTCAAACGAAGATGCAGACAGGGTGTTTGAGCCAAAGTTTACGACTAAAACTAGCGGTATGGGACTTGGTTTGCCAATGATAAAAAATATTATTGAAGCTTATGAAGGAACGATTTCATTTACTTCAGAAG
>JAGLDM010000061.1 GCA_023145595.1 Flavobacteriaceae bacterium
TAGGGGAATTCTTTAGATTAAAAATATCTAGCAGTTCTAGTATTGCCGTAATTTCATTAAATTTCTATACTGTTTTAACTTATCCCAACACAAGGCTGCTAATTTTGGTAGCCTTTTTTTTTACAAATTATTTATAGTGAATGAAAATAGATAATATATATTTGTGCCTTAAATTAATCCCATTTTTAATGGATATTAAACAAAAAAATTATACAGATAACACCATTTTAATTACATTTTTGTTATCTCTAAGTTATGCCATTTTAAGATATCATATTGCTGGTGATGTTCCATGGAAAGATTTTCCTTTTTTTATTCTAAATAAAGCAATTTCATTAACTGCATTTATCTTACTAACAATTAATTTTTCAATAGGTCCACTTAAAAACTTAGGGATAAAAGTTTCTGATGGCTGGATGAATTCTAGACAGGCATTAGGAATGACTAGTTTTCTTTTTGTTCTTATTCATGTATTAATTAGTTTTATGCTTTTTAAACCCGAAATCTACAAACAGTTTTTTGAAGAAAACGGAAGCCTTACTTTGTATGCTGGGTTAAGCATGTTGGGTGGTATATTGGCATTTGTGGTACTTTGGGTGTACAACTCAGCTTTTAAAACCGATTTAAAAGAAGACAAAACCTTTATACAATTTATAACCTCAAGAAAATTTCTATTAATAGTCATGTTATTTTCTTTAATGCATCTCTTCTTTATGGGGTTTAAAGGCTGGTTGAACCCTTCTGAATGGCATGGAGGATTGCCACCAATAAGTCTAGTGGCATTTACTTTCTTTGCTATTGGATATATTATTAATTTATTCGGAAGAAAATAATAATCTCAAATGAAAAAAATATTAAAAGAACCCTTCTTTCACTTTATTGCCCTTGGTATCGCATTATTTATTTTGCATGGATTGGTCAATGAAAAAACAAACACAGAAAATACCATTATAATCAACGATTTTGATGTAAGTAGTCTAATTTCTAAATGGGAAATGCAATGGAAACGCTCACCTACAGAAAAGGAATTGCAAAATTTAATAAACCTAAACATTAAGCAAGAAATTTTTTATCAGGAAGCTCTAAAAATGAATCTAGATCATAATGATGAAATAATTAAACGCAGATTGTCGCAAAAAATGCAATTTTTATCAAATGATATTGCAGCAATGACTGAACCTACAGAAGAACAATTAAAAGAATATTACAAAGAAAATTATGATAAATATTTAACGCCTGCCTCCTACTCGTTATATCAAATTACCTTTAGTTCGGACAATCGCAAAGATCATTTTATGGACGCCTCAGCGGTTTTAAAACAGTTTCCGAATGCAACTTTTAATGAAATGAAACAATTTGGAGACCAACTTCCTTTTAACTATTATTTTGAAAACATAAACGCTAACGAACTAGGGTTGCAATTGGGTTCAAAATTTCCAGAAGGATTAAAAAAGATTGCAATTAAACAATGGGCAGGACCTGTACAATCAGGATTTGGGTCTCATTTAGTATTTATCACTGATATTAAAGCGCCTACACAACCTGATTTTGATTTGATTAAAAAAGATGTTTTACGTGATTATGAATACGACAATCAAAAGGAAATAAACGAATTGATTTATCAGGAATTTAAAAAGAAATATGACATTGTAATTGATATAAATTTTGAAGATTTTGATCCAAAATTTGTGGAATATTTAAATAATCAATTTAATAAATAACACGAATGTTTAAGTGGACTTGTCATCCCTGTGAAGGCAGGAATGACACTGTGCTTTAATAAAACACACACAACAGTTTTAACTTTTATGAAAAACTTCATTAACTCTTATTTTTTTGACAACTTGCTTCAAAAAATAATTATCCCTATACTATTTGTATTATTTACAATAAACTGCTGGTCGCACGAAATTCGTCCTGCTTTTTTACAAATAATTCAGATGAGTGAAACTACCTATGAAGTATTTTGGAAGGTGCCAAGTATGGGAGATGAAGTGCCAAAAATTCATCCTGTCTTCCCTCCTTTCTTTACTGTGGAAGAATTAAAACGTCCGAATCAAATTCCGGGCTCTATTATTTACAGCTATAAAATCACTTCCAAAGAACCGTTACAAGGAAAAATTATCACCATTGAAGGTTTAAACAAAACCCCTATTGATGCCTTGGTGACAGTCACCTATTTAAACGGAGAAAAAGCAACCTTAATGTTGCAACCTGATAAATATTCTAGTATTATTCCCGGAGAAACCTCAACTTTTGATGTCATAAAAACTTATTCAGAACTTGGAGTAGAACATATTTTATTAGGTATAGATCATTTGTTATTTGTACTGGCTTTAATCATCATCACCAAAGGAAAGTGGAAAATTATTAAAACCGTTACCGCTTTTACCATAGCGCATAGTGTTACATTGAGTTTAGCCGCTTTGGGGTTTGTCAATTTCCCAACACCACCTGTAGAAGCAGTTATTGCACTGAGTATTATTTTCCTAGCTGTAGAAATTGTAAAAAACCAAGATGGAAAAGAAACATTAACCAGCAAAAAACCATGGCTCGTTGCGTTTACCTTTGGGTTATTACACGGATTCGGATTTGCAGGTGCGTTATCCGATATAGGATTGCCTCAACAAGACATTGCTTTTGCTTTGGCTTTTTTTAATGTAGGGGTTGAAATAGGTCAGATTGCCTTTGTATTGGTGATGCTCGTACTTATTAAACTACTATCTTACAAGAAAGATTGGTCTATCTTTACAAAAAGAATTCCGCCTTATGCTATCGGTTCCTTAGCCACTTTTTGGATGATTGAACGGATTATCGGTTTTTGGAATTGATATGAAATATCTACAACTATTTACTTTTGTCCCATCATCTTTTATCAAAAAAACACTTTTAAAGACAGTCTTAAACCTAAAATAGCATCCTACATGTCATTTCGAAATCGCATAAGATTGGTAGAGCCTATGAAGGTACAATGTTAAAACAAGTATGATTATCTGGATGCGATTTCTCCTAACGCCGAAATGACATTGACCGTTAAAACATCCGTAATAATAGCACTTAGATCTATCCTGTTTAACGCGTCTCAACCACCAACTCGTCATAAGCCAAAAACACGTTTTTAGGGAGTTTTTTTTCCACTTCTGCATGAAACCCTAACTTGTAACTTATATGCGAAATATAAGCTCGCTTCGGCTTTAATTCAGCTATAATTTCCAAAGCCTCATCCAAATTCAAATGCGAATGATGCGGTTCAATTCGCAATGCATTTATTACTAAAACCTCTAAGTTTTTTAATTTATCTTTTTCTTCTGGTTGAATTGATTTCACATCAGTTAAATAGGCAATATCTTCAAATCGATACCCCAAAATCGGCAATTTTCCATGTTTTATTTTTATTGGAATTATTTTTAGATCCCCCAACCGAAAAGGAGAATCTCCAATTTCATTTACGAGTACACTTGGTGCTCCGGGGTATTTATCTTCTTCTTCAAAAATATAGGAGAATCGTTTGTGCAAATCATCTAATACTCTTTTACTTGAATAAATTGGAAGTGCTCCGATTTGAAAAACATAGGGACGAATATCATCCAAACCTGCCACATGATCGGCATGCTCATGGGTGAATAATATTCCGTTGATTTTCCGCACATTAGCACGCAACATTTGATACCTGAAATCGGGACCACAATCTATTACATAAGCATTCGTACCCCATTCTACCAAAACAGAAACACGCAGTCGCTTGTCTCGTTTATCTGTTGATAAACAAACGGGATCATCACTATTAATCACCGGAATTCCCTGTGAAGTACCTGTACCTAAAAAAGTGAGTTTCAAACTGATTTGTTTTTTACAAATTTAACGTAATAAAGTGATAGTAAATTTATAAATTGCTGTTTTGTATAACATAAAAAACAAATATGTATGTCTTCTGTTGCTAAAGGTGATAAAAATATTAAAAGTGCTCCTTCCTCAAAAGGGAAAGCGCTTCGAATCAACTTAAATAAAAATATTTACGGAAGTTTTTCTGAGATTGGTGCAAGTCAAGAAACGGTTCGTCATTTTTTTAGAGCAGGTGGTGCATCTGGTACCGTAGCAAAAGCCATGAGTGCTTATGATAAAGGTTTTTCTGATGCTATTTATGGCGTAGAAGATGACCAACGGTATGTTACTGAGTCTAGGTTAAAAAAAATGTTGACGCATGAGATTAATTTGATGGAAGACCGGTTGGATCGTAAAAAACACTCAGATACCTTATTTTTCTCTTATGCAAATACCGTAACTACTATTGATTTTGCAAAGCAGTTTAAAGGACACGGTTGGGTTGGATTAAAATTTCAATTAAATCCGCTTGAGGGATATAATGAAATCATTATGCATTTTCGTTTTAAAGAAACTGATGCTAAATTACAACAAGAAACATTGGGAATTTTAGGAGTAAACCTAATTTATGGGGCGTTTTACTTACATGATACCCCAAAAGACTTATTAAAATCGTTGTATGACAATTTAAGTGAAGATCAAATTGAGATTGACATGGTCAATTTTTCTGGACAACGATTTGCTTATGTTGACAACCGATTAATGAGTTTGCAATTGGTAAAAAACGGCATGACCAATGCCGTTATGTTTGGCCCAGACGGAAACAACCTGTTGCCAGCACAAGAATTATACGGAAAAAACATCTTAACTTTTAGAGGGAGTTTTAGACCCGTAACAAAGGTTCATACAGATATGTACCACAATGCTATTGAACTATTCTACGATGAGAAAAAGGTAAAGAAAAATAATTCCAAAATCCTTTTTGAAATTACCTTGAGAAATCTTTCTTCTGAAGGAGAAATTGATGAACGTGATTTCTTAGATCGCGTAAAATTGCTTTGTTCTTTGAATCAAACGGTTATGATTACCAATTTTTCTGAATACTACAAACTTGTTGAATATTTTTCAGAATATACAAAAGCTCGCATAGGTCTTGCTATGGGAGTTCAGAATTTTGTGCAAATTTTTGACGAAAAATATTATCGTAATTTAAGTGGTGGAATATTAGAAGCTTTCGGTAAATTATTCTTCAAAGATTTAAAAATATATCTATACCCTTTAAAAGATCGCGAAACCAGAGAACTTGTTAATAGTGATACTTTGAAAGTGCATCCACGAATGAAAGAATTATACAAATTCTTTAAATACAACGAAAAAGTTATTGATATTAAGAATTTTGATCCCTCTGTGTTGGGTGTGTTCTCTAAAGAAGCCCTAAATATGATTCAAAATGGAGAAACTGGTTGGGAAAAAATGCTCCCAGAAGGTATCCCTAAAATCATTAAAGAAGAACGCTTATTTGGATACTCTAAACAAACAAAAATGCCTAAAAAATAGAAAAGGAGAGCTAAGTGCTCTCCTTTCTATTTTTTATCAGTATTCAAATTAAGAATACATTTTTTTACGCAATTCTTTTATTTTTGGATCACTCAAATACTCATCAAAAGTAGAAAGCCTATCTATAACACCTTTTGGAGTTAATTCAATAATTCGAGTACCAACCGTTTGTGCAAATTCATGATCGTGTGTAGAAAGCAAAACAGTTCCTTTAAAATTCTTTAATGAATTATTAAATGCCTGAATAGATTCCAAATCCAAGTGATTTGTAGGTTCGTCCAACATCAAAACATTAGCACGTACCATCATCATTCTTGAAAGCATACACCGTACTTTTTCTCCTCCAGATAACACATTACATTTTTTCAACGCTTCCTCTCCACTAAAAATCATCTTCCCCAAAAAGCCTCTAATATATACCTCTTCACGCTCTTCTTCTGTTGTAGCATATTGACGTAACCAATCTACCAAGTCGAGTTCTGCATTCTTAAAAAATTCGGAATTCTCTAGAGGTAAATATGATTGAGTTGTAGTAACACCCCACGTAAATTTACCTGAATCCGCTTTTATATTATTGTTTAGTATTTCGTAAAAAGCAGTTACTGCTCTAGTGTCCTTTGAAATCAAAACTACTTTATCTTCCTTATTTAAATTGAAATGAATATCACTAAATAATACTTCACCATCTAAACTTTTAGAAAGGCCTTCAATATTTAATATTTGATCTCCTGCTTCTCTATCTCTTTCAAAAATGATTGCTGGGTACCTCCTACTCGATGGTTTGATATCAGAAACATCTAATTTATCAATCATTTTCTTACGACTAGTCGCTTGCTTTGACTTTGCCATATTTGCAGAAAACCGTCTAATAAACTCTTCTAATTCTTTCTTTTTATCAGCCGCCTTTTTGTTTTGCTGCGCTCTTTGTTTTGCTGCCAACTGACTGCTTTCATACCAAAAAGTATAGTTACCAGAATAGTTATTTATTTTTCCAAAATCTATATCAGAAATATGCGTACAAACCGCATCTAAAAAGTGACGGTCATGCGATACTACTATAACTGTATTATCATAATTTGCTAAAAAATGCTCTAACCATTCAATAGTTTCAAAATCTAAATCATTGGTAGGCTCATCCATTATCAATACATCAGGAGATCCAAACAACGCTTGTGAAATAAGAACTCTCACTTTTTGTTTACCATCCAAGTCAGACATTAAGGTATAATGCATATCATCCTTGATGCCCAAAGAAGACAACATTGTTGCTGCATCACTCTCTGCAGTCCAACCTCCCATTTCTTCAAATTTTTCTCCTAGTTCACCTGCTTTTATTCCATCTGCATCAGAAAAATCTGGTTTGGCATAAACAGCATCCAATTCTTTCTTTAAATCAAATAACGGCTTGTTACCCATCATTACGGTTTCTAAAACAGGAAACTCATCGTATGCGTAATGATCTTGAGATAAAACCGACATTCTTTTTCCTGCTTCCAAATGTACATGACCCGAAGTTGGTTCAATTTCCCTAGATAAAATCTTTAAAAGGGTCGATTTTCCAGATCCATTTGCACCTATAATTCCATAACAATTCCCTTGAGTAAACTTGGTGTTTACCTCATCAAATAAAATTCTTTTTCCGAATTGCACTGATAAATTTGATACTGAAAGCATATTGATTTTTTGTTTTTAATTTTTTGCAAAATTACAAATAAAAATAGACTTTTATAACGTTATATTACATGGATTTACAGTGTTTTTCTAGAGTTGAGCAACATACTTACTTACATTTAACATCTGTTTAACAGCCTATGAAGTCTATAATTGTACTTTTGTTTCTAGTTAAGAACTCCGACTCCCATGAAATTAAAAAATCTCATTATATTTTTGAGCGCTTCTTTGGTACTTTTTAGTTGCCATTCAAAAGACAGTTCATGTGATGTCATCTATTTTGGGGGGCAAATTATTAATCCACATAAAAACTTCATAACACTTTCTAAAAACGATATTGTAACAGACACCATCTACTTAGACGAGTCAAACAGTTTTTTAACAGAATTAGAATCAGACAAAGGCGGCTTATATTCTTTCAATTATGGAAACGAATACCAGTATGTTTATTTTGAGCCCATGGACAGTATTTTAATACGATTAAACACGTGGGATTTTGATGAATCGATAGTCTTTAGTGGCCGCGGAGCAGAAAGAAACAACTTCTTAATCAACCTTTATTTACAAAACGAAAAGGAAGATTATGAGTTTAGTCCAAATTACAATTTAGAATGTTCTGAGTTTGAATCAAAAATTGACACATCATTAGCAAGGAATCTTAATTTATACGAGAAGTTAGAAGAATCTGGAATAGAACTTTCTGAACGATTTGAGGAATTGGCAAAAGTCGCAATGAATTATACATTGTATAGCAAAAAAGAATTTTACCCAATGGTGTATAAAAACAGGAAACAATTGGAGGAGTTGCCAGAACTTTCAGACACGTTTTTTGACTATCGAAAAGATATTGATTTAAACAATAAAGATTTAATATCCTACTCACCTTATAATAGATATATAAGCAGTTATATTCAAGCGACAGCATATAAAAACAAAAATAGCAACTACACCCTAGAAACAATGCATATTATTTCTGAGAATATTCAAATAGAAGAACTTAAAAACAAGTTGCTTTTTCAAGCATTCTATAGTGGCTTTAGAAAATCGAATACTTCCTGCTCTATCAATAAAAAATCTCTTTTATATTTTAATAAACACTGTACCAGTAAAAAATTATTAAACCGAGTTAAAATGCTTGTTAAAGATTGCGACAATATTAATAGTGTAATTGATAATTTTGACTTGGTTAGTTTGTCCCAACATAAAACAAAAATTAATAATGTCATAAAAAACAAGAATACAGTTATTTATTTCTGGTCACCAACTATTATAAGCCCAGATATGCTTGTGAAAAAAATAAACTACTTAAAAGATAAATACCCAGACTTATTATTTGTAGGGATTAATTTAGACTCCTCTAAACATAGCAATCAGATAAATAAACAACTAGATCATCAATTTATTCTTTCGAAAAACAGTGGAGCATATAATTATGTTAACAGCCAAGAACCTCGAACTATATTAATTGATAAAAACGGAGTTGTATTAAACAGTTTTACCTACCTATCCTCCAATCACTTAGAAAAACAACTCTCTGAACTAGAAAAACGATAACTCTAAATAGTTAAAACCATCACAATAAACCCCTCAATCATCTAATTAGATGTAAAACCTAAGGGTTTTGTTAATAATAAGTTGTAATTTTGCGCCCTCAAAACCAGATTTGTAGATGCGGGTGTGTCTGTGAATCATAAAACACAGAATATGTCAACATTTAAAGATTTAGGGCTTAAATCTGAAATAATCAGTGCCCTTACAAATTTAGGTTACGAAAAACCTACTGAAATTCAAGAAAAAGCAATTCCACAAGTAATTGCATCAACTCAAGATTTAAAAGCTTTTGCACAAACAGGAACCGGTAAAACCGCTGCCTTTAGTTTACCAATTTTAGAAAAAATTGATTTAAACCGCAAGGAAGTACAAGCAATTATTTTATCTCCAACACGTGAGTTAGCAATACAGATTGCAAGAAACATAGAAGAATTCTCAACACATTTAAAAGGCTTTAAAGCTACTGCTGTATATGGCGGTTCTGATATAATGAGCCAAATACGTACGCTGAATAAAGGTGTGCAAATTGTTGTTGGAACTCCAGGGAGAACAGTAGATTTAATCAAACGTAGAAAATTAAAACTTGATTCAGTTCAATGGTTGGTTTTAGACGAAGCAGATGAGATGCTAAATATGGGGTTCAAAGATGAATTGGATCAAGTATTAGAAGTAACTCCAGACACAAAACAAACATTATTATTTTCTGCAACATTCCCTAAAGAAGTTGATAGAATTGCTCGAAATTACATGCATAATCCTGTTCAAATTGATGCAGGTAAACGTAATTCTGGTACAGACACCGTATCACATGAATATTATGTTGTAACAGATCGTAATAGATACCCTGCGTTAAAACGTATTGCTGATATCAATCCAGATATTTATTGTATTGTTTTCTGTAGAACCCGTAGAGAAACTCAAGAAGTTGCTGACAAATTAATTCAAGACGGATACAGTGCAGATTCGCTTCACGGAGAGTTGTCACAAGCACAACGGGATTTGGTAATGAATAAGTTTCGTAAAAAAACATTACAAATATTAGTTGCAACGGATGTTGCTGCACGTGGATTGGATGTTGAGAGCTTAACACATGTTATTAATTACAAACTTCCTGATCAAGTAGAGTCTTATACACACAGAAGTGGTAGAACAGGTAGAGCTGGCAGCAAAGGTATTTCTATTGCAATTGTTTCTCCAGGCGAAAGAAGAAAATTAGGCCCAATTGAAAGAATAATCGATAAAAAGTTTATTCAAATGCAAGTTCCTGACGGAAAAGACATTTGTAAAAAACAATTGTTAAAATTAATTGACAAAGTAAACGACTTTGAAGTAAACGAAAGTCAAATAGGCGAATATTTACCTACAATACTAGAAAAACTAGAAGGTTTAGATCGTGATGAACTAATAAAACGCTTTGTTTCTATTGAGTTTAATAGTTTCTTAAGTTATTATGAAAACGCTCAAGATTTAAACAATACATCTAGAGATAGAGGTCGTGATAGAGATGACCGTGGAGAGGATCGTAGAGAACGACGTAGAGACGATGAAAACATGTCACGTTTCTTTATCAATATTGGAAGAAAAGACAAATTGAACCCTGCTAGATTAATTGGTTTAATCAACGAGCAAGAAATTGCTAAAAATATTGAAATTGGTCAAATTGAAATATTAGATACATTCTCTTTCTTCGAATTGGATAAAAATTACCAAGCAGAAACACTTGCTGCTTTCACAAGAGATAGTGAAATTACTTTTGAAGGACGTGGTGTAAATGTAGAAATTACCGAGAAGAAACGAGCAGGATCTAGAGGAGGAAGACGCAACAGTGGTGGCAGCAGTAGTGGTCGTAGAAGCGGTGGCGGAAAAAGTCATAGAGGTGGCGGAAACGGCGAAAGACGTTCTAAACCTTCAGGCGATAGCAGTTCTTCAAAATCATTTAACAAAAGTGGATTTGGAAGAGACCGTAGTAATAAAGGAGGAAGAAGACATAATTAGTCTTTAAATCATATAGTAAAGCCTCCAAATTTTATAAAATTTGGAGGCTTTTTTTTATAAAACCATTCAACCCGCGAATAATCAATAGCGGATCAATATATTACTTCCCCTACAAACGTAAAACTTCTAAATTCTAGTCGTAAAAAACGG
>JAGLDM010000062.1 GCA_023145595.1 Flavobacteriaceae bacterium
ATCAAATGGCTCCCTTTTTAGTTGTAAAATAATTCTTTACAGGGCTCCCGTAGCCCACTTATAAATATCGTTACCGTTTGCAAGTAGTAATAATCCCATCAACAAAACGAAACCTGTGATTTGTGCATATTCCAAGAATTTATCACTTGGTTTTTTACCTGTAATCATTTCCCATAAGGTAAAGACTACATGACCACCATCTAATGCCGGAATTGGCAATAAGTTCATAAACCCAAGCATAATAGATAGGAATGCTGTAATGCCCCAAAAGGCTTGCCAAGACCAAGTAGCTGGAAAAATATTTCCTATGGCAATAAAACCACCAACACTCGTTGCTCCTTTTTGGGTAAACACATATTTAAACTGTGTGATATAATCTTGTAAAGTCCAGTAGGCTTTGTCAAACCCCAAAGGAATGCTTTCTGCAAAAGAATAATCTTTTTCTATAACTTCTAAAAAATCACTTGCATTGACTTGTGGTCCAATACCTAATTTATTGTTTTCATTTGGAGTAACATCAATTTCAACAGTTCCATTCGCTCGTTGAACTGTTACTTTCAAAGGATTCCCTTCATTAATTGCGCTTGTAAATTCACCCCAATAAGTTATAGGAGTTCCGTTGACCGCAACAACTTTATCGTCCTTTAAAAATCCTGCTTTTTCTGCTGGATTATCTGCAAGAACTGCACCTATAATCGCTTCAAATCTAGGTGTAAACGGACGCATCACATTTGCTTGCCACATTACTTCTCCAATATTTTCTGGAATAGAGATGGTTTCAGAAGATCCGTCTGCATGGTTTACATCCACAGAATTTACATCACGTAAAAATAACTGTTTGTTAATTGAAAGTACATCATTTGGCGTTTCACCATTTATTTTCATGATTTTATCTCCATCCTGAAAACCATATTGTTTAAATACTTTATTTACAGAAAAGCCATTTTTAACCCCTTCTGGTAGCACTTGCTCTTCACCCCAAACAGCAAAAACCATAATGTAAATCAAAAACCCTAAAACAAAGTTTACAACAACACCACCCAACATTATAATTAAGCGTTGCCATGCTGGTTTTGATCTAAATTCCCAAGGCTGAGCAGGTTGTTTCATTTGCTCGGTGTCCATGCTTTCGTCAATCATTCCAGATATTTTCACATACCCTCCTAGCGGTAGCCACCCAATGCCATATTCAGTTCCTCCTTTTTTGAAGGATATTATTTTTTTACCCCAAGCATCAAAAAATAAATAAAATTTTTCAACTCTTATCCCAAATGCTCTTGCAGCGATATAGTGCCCAAACTCGTGTAATATCACTAAAAGTGATAAACCCATTATCAACTGCACTGCCATTATTAATCCATCCATATCTTGTGTTTACTTATTTTTATTAATTAATTCTATAGTTTTTATTCTTGTATAATTGTCAATCTCAATTAAATTGTCAATACTTGCATTTTTTGTATTTTCAGAATTTTCTACAATAGTAGAAACAATTTCTGATATTTGATT
>JAGLDM010000063.1 GCA_023145595.1 Flavobacteriaceae bacterium
TAACCAGTTTCAACAGCTTTTCGTTGTTGCGTTACTCCATGCTTTAAATCATAACCATGTTCTCCACAATGTGAGTAAGCAATAATTAAAGAAGGTCCGTCATATTCAGCAGCTTCTTGAAAAGCTTTCTGAGTTTGAACATCTTTGGCGCCCATAGCAATTTGTGCTACATACACATTGCCATAAGAAACGGCTTGTAAAGCCAAACTTTTCTTCGGAGTTTTTTTACCGGCAATAGAGAACTTGGCACTTGCACCGAGTGGAGTTGCTTTTGATGTTTGACCACCAGTATTAGAATACACCTCGGTATCCATAACCAAAATATTGATGTTTTCTCCTGATGCTAATACATGATCTACTCCTCCATAACCAATATCATAAGCCCAACCATCTCCACCTAAAATCCAAACAGCTTTTTTACGTAAATACTGAGTTAATTGACTCAGTTTTTGAGCGTCTTTATTATTGTCGAGAATGGAAAGGGTGACTTTTAATTTGTCTATATCCGAGAACTTTTGTTCCTTTTCAGCTTCGTTTGTTTCGGCATTATTCAATATGGATTCAACCAATTCTGAACCAACTAATAGTTCTAAAGAATTTAACAAATTAACAGCAATTTCTTGCTTTTTTGTTAATGCTAAATGCATACCTAACCCAAACTCGGCATTGTCTTCAAACAATGAATTAGCCCATGCAGGTCCTCTTCCGTGTTCGTTTTTCTTGTACGGAGTCGTAGGTAAATTACCTCCATAAATTGATGAACAACCTGTTGCGTTTGCAATAAGGATACTATCACCATATAGTTGTGTTAATAATTTAATATACGGAGTTTCACCACATCCAGAACAAGCTCCAGAGAACTCGAATAATGGATCTAAGAATTGAGCTCCTTTTACCGTATTAATTTTTAGTTCTTTTCTGTCGTAGTTTGGTAAGCTTGCGAAGAAATCCCAATTTTCATTCTCTACCACGTCATGCTCTGCTTTCTTGTGCATGTTGATGGCTTTAAGGCTAGGGTCTTCTTTGCTCACTGCTGGACAAACGACAACACATAAATCACATCCAGTACAATCTTCCGGAGAAACCTGTAAGATATAAGATTCTGTTTTGTTAAACGGACGACCAATTGGGTCTACCATTTTTAAAGAGCCTGGAGCTCCGTTCAATTTATCTTTCGAAACTACTTTTGCTCGTATCGCAGCATGCGGACAAATAGCAACACACTTGTTACATTGTGTACAAAGGTCTGCATCATCCCAAATAGGAATAATATCTGCAATACCACTTTTTTCGTATTGAGTTGTTCCCATAGGGAATGTACC
>JAGLDM010000064.1 GCA_023145595.1 Flavobacteriaceae bacterium
CTTTTCTTTCTGATTGTCGGTAAGGTCCAAACTTTTCGTTTTTTCCTATGGTTTCATCTGGTGAAATCCCGCACCAATCCAAAGCATTATTGATATATTGCTCTGCATTTGCAACATACCTGTTTTGATCGGTATCTTCGATACGAAGAATAAAAGTTCCATTATTTTTTTTTGCGAATAAATAATTGAATAGGGCAGTTCTTACGCCACCAATATGTAATGGACCTGTTGGACTCGGTGCAAAACGAACACGAATGTTTGACATTTGATAAAAGAATTTGTTAAAATAAAAAGCAAAGATACTACTTGACAATGAAAATAGTATTTTTATAGATTAATAAATGAGCAACTTTAACAACATACAGGAAAAATTACAAGAATTCGTTCAGAAATACTATATCAATGAACTTATAAAAGGACTGATATTATTCTTTTCTTTTGGCTTGTTGTATTTTATTTTCACCCTGTTTGTTGAATCTATTTTATGGCTAAAACCAACCGCACGAACCATTTTATTTTGGGTATTTATTATAGGAGAAGCGACCTTACTGTTTCGATATATTCTACGTCCTATTTTAAAATTTATAGGTATTCAAAAGGGGATTTCTATTGAAGAAGCCTCTATTATAATTGGCAAACACTTCAAAGAAATTGATGATAAACTACTAAACATCATTCAGTTAAATAACTCAAAAGAAGATTCAGAACTTTTATTGGCAAGTATTGATCAAAAATCTGATGAGCTGCAACCAATTGTTTTTAAAAAAGCAATCAGTTTTGGAACGAATAAGAAATATTTAAAATATTTAGTAATTCCGATGCTTATATGGGCTGTCACTTATGCGTCTGGAAACGTTTCTTTGTTCTCACAAAGTTATGAGCGTGTTTTGAATCACGATGTTGTTTATTTACCTCCAGCGCCTTTTGTATTTACTGTTTTGAATAGTTCTTTGGATGTTATTGAGGGCAATCCAATAAGTATAAAAGTTGAAGCAATAGGAACTGTAATTCCGGAAGATGTTAAGATTATTTTTAATAATCAATCAAATTTCATTCAGAATACGGGAATTGGAAAATTTGAGTACACTTTTTCTTCCGTAGAAGAACCAATAACTTTTTTTATTGAAGCTAATGGAGTTGAATCCAGAGAATATAATATTAACATTATTAGAACTCCAAAAATATTGGGTTTTGAATTGTATTTAAAATATCCGTCATATACAGGTAAAAAGGCTGAATTGATTAAAAACACAGGAAATATTATTGTTCCCAACGGTACAACTGTTTCTTGGAAACTGCAATGTAAAAACACCACATCGGTTTCATTTATCGGAGAAAAGAAAGAACAGTTTGACGCTAAAGGTGTCAATAAATTTGAATTTAAAAAGAGACTTTTTAAAAATACTTCTTATAAAATAGCGACAAACAATGAACAACTTCAGGAGTTTGAACAATTGAATTTTTCTGCTACAGTGATTAAGGACGTATTTCCAAAGATAGAAGTTCGGTCAGATATTGATTCAATTGAAAAGGGACCGGCTCAGTTTATTGGTCAGCTTTCAGATGACTATGCAATAAAAAAATTGGAGTTGGTTTATTACGATTTAAATAATAGCAAAGAAAAATTGCGGTTTGATATTCCGGTGAATAAATCGAGTTTTGAAGAATTTTATTATGTTTTTCCAGAGGGGTTACAATTGATAGAAGGCGTTGGATATGAACTCTACTTTGAAGTTTTTGATAACGATGCTGTTTATGGAAGTAAGTCGTCTAAAAGCAGAAAGTTTAGTTATTACAATCAGACTAAAGATGAGTTACAGAATCAATTACTCGAAGAGCAAAACAATACAATTAAGGATCTAGAAAAATCTATTGAAAAGAATAAAAAGGTTAAAGAAGATTTTAAGGACTT
>JAGLDM010000065.1 GCA_023145595.1 Flavobacteriaceae bacterium
TATTAAAAAATGAATTTTCAAAAAAAACATCTATAAAAAAAACTTGAAGCTGGGCGGGATGAAGACTACTTGTTGAAAATATTAAATTTAAAAGTATGATTCTGCCCTGTACATATGAGGTTGGTATTACACCTCTTTTTCAAAAACTTTTATATTCAACGGGTTTAGAAAAATCAAGAAGAAGATAACTCCAAACGCCAATTCATACAATTCCCATCGTTTGCTAGCATTTTTCATAAACGACACTAATAATCCAGTTGCCGCAATCAATGAAATGGTATGATTCCATCTAGGTACAGGGACTGCAAATAGTGTTGTTAGTTTTTCAACCCATGCAGTTCGCCTGTAAAGTACAGGTACAATTAACAGGTAAAAAGCTAAGACAGAAGTAAGTATTTGCCCAAAAATAAGTTTGTTTATTTTGGTTTCTCCCACCACTATATTGTGTAGGTTGGTTTCTTTTTGGGCATTGTTTTCTATAAAATATTCCGAAGATTCAATTCCGAAAATTCGTTGCCCCCATGAGATTTCTTCACCTGCACCAAACATAAAAAGGAGTGCAAATCCTGCAATTCCAATTTTCCAGAGTAATGGCTTTGAATTGCCAAATTTAATAAGGCGAGAAATACATAGAACACTAATGCATAGCAGCATAATAGCGGTTGTGTATTCTACAAACCCATCTTCTTGAGCAATTGAAGAATTAAAATATTCTACATTAGTGTTAGCATAATAAATTCCAATTAAATAAACTAATGTTAAAAAACTATATCCCAATAATTCAGTTCTTGTTAAGGCTTTTAAATTCATAGATATTTACTTTTTAGTAATTAGATAATATTTTACAATCAATCGTTTTCTTTTTTTCTTAAAATAATTCAAATCAAACACCTCTATCAATTCAGTAGTATGTGTGTTTGCTAAATTCTTCAGCAATTTAACATTTATTTCTTCAATTAATAACCCGAATTGATTTTCATTTGGAAGAGCAAACTCTTTGTTTATATAAATTGGTTCAATTTTTTCTCCGTAATACCATAATAATTCAGGTGTTAGTCCAGAAAATGTATAGGATTTAATCCCACGATCCAATTCAATGGTTTCCTTAAGATTTGAAATTTGATGAAATGTAGGATTGTTATATAATGCTTTTGAAAGCGGTAATGCAAATAGTAATATGGCAAACATAAACCCAATGGTACCATAAAACACCTTTTTCATTTCTTTTTTCCATAAATAATAGATTATTAATATGCCAATCCCGAATAAAGCAATAGATGATAATCCGAAATTTAACCAAAGATGATCGAGTTTGTCTTTTAAGAATATATAACCCGCAATAGGAAAAGCAATTCCAATAAAACCAAATAAACCAAAATTAAAATATACAGGAATTCTTTCTTTTTTAGATTTTAAGTTTTTAAAATTATGAATTAAATATTCGATATAGAAACCTGTATTAATTGCTAGAGGAAAGAGTACGGGAACTAAATATCGAGCCTTCTTTTCTGGAATTACAGAAAGTAATATAACAACAGCAATAGACCAAATAAAGGAAAATTTATATAATTTTTTATTTGATACTCGATTTTTTAGATAGGGATAAAGTAGCCCGATAAAGGCTGGGATTGTCCAAATACCTGACTGAATAAAGAAACTCCAATAATAATAAAACGGACGCACATTATAACTTCCCCATCGCGAAGTTTCCTGTTTAGCAAAAGCCATAAATGACTCTGGATCTATCATTCGTACGTAAAAGAACCACCAACCTCCAATGCTTAAAAAAATAATTATAAAAGCAAGTAGGGCTGGTATTTTTTGTCGAATACCCTTAAATTTAAAGGTGCTTCCATAGGCTATTAAAAAGGGCAGGAATAGTGCATATAAAGATACAGGTCCTTTACTCATTATTGATAAGCCGATAAAAACACTTGAATAGATGGCGTTTTTCCAAACATTTTTATTCTCTTCAAAGAACTGAAATAAAAAGAAAATTCCAGCTAACATAAAACCATGTGAGAAGATATCCCAAGGAGCTTCATTAATAATACCGATAATATAGAAAGAAGTAATTAGTATAAATGCATTTACTAAACTTTGAGTAGAACTGAGATTGATTTTTTTAGAAAATAGATATAGGAACACTCCAGAAAACGAGATCATTAAGGCAGCAGGTAGCCTAAGAGCGAATAAATTTTTAGCGCCAAATAGTATGCTTGAAAAAGCGGTTAACCATGTGGGTAACGGAGGTTTTTCATATCTAGGATTACCATTCATCGTTGTTAAAATCCAGTTGCCATCTTCAATCATTTCACGAGCAGTAATAAAATTACGTGCTTCCATAATGGTAACAACTAGGGAGTCTAAATTTGGTAAGAGCATTAGTAAACTAATGACTAAAAGGGATGTTATTGGATATTTTTCTATGTATTTAATCATTGGTTTTTTTTAATAAAATTAAATTCCTAACATATACAATACTTCCGAAAATATGCCCCAAAAATAATACAGGATCACGTCTCATCACGGCGTAGATTAAAATCATAATAGAACCAGCCAAACTTAATAGCCAAAACCCGAAAGGTAATATTGATTCTTTGTTTTTTTCAGAATAAATCCATTGATACACAAAACGAAGTGTGAATATAATTTGTGCGACACTTCCCCAAATTAATAACCAAAGCGGAATTGCTTCGTTTTTGAATAAATTAATAACATCAATTTTGTTATTATTAAATCCGTAAAGCACGATTAAAACTGGGAATATTAAAATGAAAAATCGTAAGGCAATTGGAGATTTCTTCCATTTACCTTGCAATTGTAAATTTCGGATATAAATAAAATAAGTTAATGTTTGTCCGAGCATTATTGCAAAGTCATCACGTAAATAACCATAAACAAACAACAAAAAAGAGGCAAATAAACTCATTTGCCAAAATAGGGAAGGAGTGATTACTTTTTTCGCTTTTTCTGATAAAACCCACTGAATTAGTAATCTTCCAGAAAAGAGAATTTGTGCTAAGAAACCGATGCTGTAAATGATCCAGATTTCCATTACCCTTGTTTCTCAATTTTATAATTGATATACTTTTTCTTCATCCATAAATAAGCAAAACAATCTAATAGCGGACCTAAAAGCCGATTCCAAAGACCATATTTCGCTTCCCCTGCAATTCTAGGAAAATGACTTACAGGAATTTGTTTTATGTTTCCATTTTGTAATAAAATCATTGCAGGTAAAAATCGGTGTAAACCATTAAACATAGGGATATTTTTAGCATAAGAAGTTTTTATAACTTTTAGCGGGCAACCAGTATCATCCATTCCATCATGCGTAAATGTTCTCCGAATTCCGTTTGCGATAGAAGACGACATATTTTTTACAAATGAATCTTTTCGATTGGAACGAACCCCAGTTACTAAATCGTATGTTTCGGAATGTTCAAGTAATAAATTAAATTCGTTTGGGTCTGTTTGAAGATCAGAATCTATATAACCAACATATTCTGTGGTTACATGATTAAACCCTGCGCTTATAGCGGCGCTTAAACCTCTATTTTCTTCAAAAGAGATAAAACTAAAATCAGGATTATTTGCGCAAATACGCTCTATTATTTCTTGACTTTGATCTTGACTTCCATCATTTACAAAAAGAATCTTTGCTTTTTTAGAGGCAATTTTTAAGTACTCAGAAAGTTTGGTTTCAACTCGGTCTAAATTATCCTCTTCGTTATAAACAGGGACAATAATTGTAAATTTATATGCCATTAAGTAGTTGACTGGTTTGAGTTTAACTAATATTTGTTCTTTAGGTTTAATATCCTTTGTGCTGCATAAAAATCAGAAACTTCTTAATTTTTAATTTTTGACAACAACTCGCTCAGAGTCGATTGTATTTCTTTATTTTTATAAAATTGCGATTTCAATTTGTACTCTAAAACTTAAAAAAACCAATTCTTATGTTGTTCTTTTCGCTTGTGTAAAAATAACCATTCTTTTTGGTCAATACCACATAGCTTACAATAATATTAGAAAAGGTTTTAATTCCTGTGTTTTCAAGAGCGCTACATAATTTTACAACAGTAGAACAAGTTCATTCTTTGCTAAGAGCAAACAGTTATTTGCAATCTGGGTTGCCTTCTCTTTATGCTTACTTTGTGCTTTTCAAAAGAGTAATTACTTTGCTTATAAAATAGATGTCTTGTTTTAATCTAAAGAATTCCCTTAGGCTTTCTTTGGAGTTTCGGGTGAGGCAAATACTAAATTTCGGTTTTTGACCCTAAAGCCAAAATGAAACTGGCGCAATACCTCTATGGCTCTGCCTCGAGGATAGGCAGTTTTAAGATTTTTTTAATAAATTCTTGAGTACTAATTTTGTTGTAGTTCTTCATTTGGTTTTACTGGATATGTAAGTTTGACTTAATACTGATGTAAATCAATTAGTTGTGTTTTATTAATTTGAAATAGTGTCATTCCGAACGAAGAATGAGGAGGAATCTCATACTTCTAGGGTTTCTAGACGCTCATATTTCACTCTGTAGAAATGACAAGTTGTTGAAAAATAATGATGCAGTAAGTAAAAACAACAGGTTTGTATCGAATTAAAATTAGAATATATTTCGTGCAATTAGTGTTAATATATAAAATTAGATACTTTCTGTTTTTAACTTTTTCTTTGAAAAAATGTTAGTATTTTTACCACTGATATAAAATTTCTTTTCAGTCTATGGAATTGTACAAAACAAATTCAATAAAACTCTACAACTCACTATCAAAATCGAAGGAAGAATTCAAACCTATTGAAGACGGAATGGTGGGGATGTATGTTTGTGGACCAACGGTTTATAGTAATGTTCACTTAGGGAATGTACGAACATTCATGTCGTTTGATATGATTTATCGCTACTTTTTACATTTGGGTTATAAAGTGCGTTATGTGCGTAATATTACCGATGCAGGGCATTTAACAGACGATGATTCAGAAGATAAAATTTCTACAAAAGCACGATTAGAGAAGTTAGAACCGATGGAAATTGTACAAAAATATACCGTCGATTTTCATGAAACTTTACAAAAATTCAATTTTTTACCTCCGAGTATAGAACCAACTGCTACGGGGCATATTGTGGAACAGATTGAAGCCATTAAAACAATTTTGGAAAACGGATTGGCGTATGAGTCCAATGGTTCTGTTTATTTTGATGTGCTGAAGTACAACGGTAACGGTGGTGATTATGGAGTGTTATCTAAACGAGTTATGGATGATGCTATTAGCAACACACGTGAATTAGACGGACAATCAGAAAAGAAAAATCCGCAGGACTTTGCTCTTTGGAAAAAAGCAAGTCCAGAACATATTATGCGTTGGCCATCACCTTGGGGAGTTGGTTTTCCAGGTTGGCATTTGGAGTGTTCGGTAATGAGTACAAAATATTTGGGAGAAACTTTTGATATTCACGGAGGTGGAATGGATTTAAAATTTCCACACCATGAATGTGAAATAGCACAATCAAAAGCATGTAATCATTCAAACCCAGTGAATTATTGGTTACATACCAATATGTTGACGTTGAATGGTCAGAAAATGGCGAAATCTACAGGGAATAATATTTTACCAGGAGAGATAATATCAGGAAATAATAACATTTTAAAAAAAGCATTTAGCGCTAGTGTAACCCGTTTCTTCTGTATGCAAGCACATTATCGTAGTATATTAGATTTTTCTAGTGATGCTTTAGAGGCTTCGGAAAAAGGCTTTATAAAGTTGATGGAAGCTGTTAATACGCTAAAAAAAATAGAGGCTTCCGATACATCTACTTTAGATATTAATAATTGGAAAGAGAAGTGTTATGCAGCAATGAATGATGATTTTAATACACCAATTTTAATTGCTCATTTGTTTGAAGGTGTAAAATTTGTCAACCTTTTAAAAGAGGGGAAAGCAACTCTTTCTGCATCCGATTTAGAATTGTTATCTGAGACGATGAACATATTTGTCTTTGATGTTTTGGGACTTGAAAATAGTGCTAGTTCAGAAAATAATGGCGGAGAAGATAAGTTATCTGGAGTGGTTGAAATGATGATTACCATGCGTAAAAATGCACGGGATAATAAAGATTGGGCACTTTCTGATCAAATTAGAGATGAATTACTGGCACTCGGTATTCAGTTAAAAGATGGTAAAGACGGAACAACTTTTTCTATAAACTAAAATGTTAAAGTTACTCACACGTATTATTGCTTTTCCGTTTATTTTATTGGTACGGTTTTATCAAGTTGCTATCTCACCATATACACCTTCAAGTTGTAGGTATTCTCCGACCTGTTCACATTATACCGTTGAAGCCCTAAAAAAACATGGACTTTTTAAAGGAGGATGGTTAGGGATAAAACGAATTTTTAGTTGTCATCCGTGGAGTAAAGGTGGTTATGATCCGGTTCCGTAGTTGGTTGCTAGGTAGCAAGTATCAGGTGTTTTGGTAGCAAGTATTGATTATCACGTATCAAGTAGTAATTAGCAAGTA
>JAGLDM010000066.1 GCA_023145595.1 Flavobacteriaceae bacterium
AAAACAAGCTTTTGAAGATTTAAATTGTATAGATACTTTATAAATCAATAGTCATCATAACAATTTTATAAAGAGAAACTATTTTATAGTTTCTCTTTGTTTTTTAGTAAATTGCTCCTCTAATTTTAACCTAAAACCCGTACGATTATGACATCTTGGTTTAAACGAACAGACAAAGGGATTCAAACTCCGACCGAAGAAAAAAAAGATGTCCCTAAAGGGCTGTGGTACAAAACGCCCAGCGGAAAAGTGATAGATGCGGACGAGTTAGAAGCTAATCTTTATGTGAGTCTAGAGGATGGATATCATATGAGAGTAGGAAGTAGAGAATATTTTGAATTGTTGTTTGATGATAATAAATTCAAAGAATTGAACCCTAATTTAACATCCAAAGATCCTTTAAAATTTGAAGACACTAAAAAATATTCAGATAGGCTAAAGAGAACTCAGAAAAAGACAAACCTTAACGATGCCATTCGTACAGCGGTAGGGAAATCACTCGGAAAAGATTTGGTAGTTGCTGCTATGGATTTTTCTTTCATAGGAGGTTCTGTGGGGAGTGTTGTGGGTGAAAAAATAGCACGTGCAGCAGATTATTCACTTAAGAATAATATTCCGCTTATGATTATTTCTAAATCAGGTGGGGCTAGAATGATGGAAGCGGCTTTGTCATTAATGCAAATGGCAAAAACGGCGGCAAAACTTGGTCAATTAGCAGACGCTAGTATTCCTTATATATCATTATGTACAGACCCTACTACCGGAGGAACTACAGCTTCATTTGCCATGTTGGGAGATGTAAATTTATCTGAGCCAGGTGCTTTGATTGGTTTTGCTGGACCACGTGTAGTAAGAGACACTATAGGAAAAGAATTGCCAAAAGGATTTCAAACAGCAGAATTTGTATTAGATCACGGATTTTTAGACAAAATTATTGAACGTAAAAATCTAAAAACTCAAATAAACCTGTACCTTGATTTGATTTTGAATCAGCCTATTAGAACAGAACAAGTAGAGGTCTGAATCTAGGCATATTGCGGTTTAATTGCTCAGACCAGTTGTAAAACTCAAAAGGCGAGTATAAATGCATCAGAATAAATTCCATATTTCACCTTTTACATATTAGGTGCACAACGATTCACCAAAGGTAGTTTTGATAAAAAAAAAGGAAGAAATTAATTCTCTATTTTAATTTCGAATGTGATTATTGTTAAAAACAAGCGAAAAGGTTGTTGAGGGATATTCATCTGTTTTCTGATTTAAAATTAACCTTTGTGATTAATTGAGCGAATCCTGCTTCTGAGGTTCAGATTAGAATCGAATTTTTTTCCATTTATACATAAGAAATAACCATTCGTGTATTTTTGATAAACAACGGTTTATTTACTACTAATGGTAGATAAAAACATTCTATCTTCGTATTGTAAATGAGTCTTTGGGGTTGATTGATTTACAACTCGAGTTGAATGTAAGTTCATCTCGAGTTTTTTTTGTGGTAAATCTAAAGAATTCCCCTAGGCTTGCCTTAGGGTTTCCAATTCAC
>JAGLDM010000067.1 GCA_023145595.1 Flavobacteriaceae bacterium
TCTATTTCAGCTTCGCCACAATTACGGTAAAATAATACTCTTCATATTTATTGAGCAGGTGAACTAACTTTACCGTTATACGCAATTGGGAAAATCTACTACAAGAAGTAAACATTAATATTTAAAGGAGAATAAAATGAAAAATATTTTAATCGTAACTGCTGGATATTCAATTTTTGATGCCAAAGGTCAACTAAATAGTTTTCTTGCATACTTGACAGAGGAAACATTAAGTGAAAAAGGATATGATATAAAAATATCCGATGTTACAAAAGATACATGGAGTGTAGATAGGGAAGTTGAAAAACTTCTCTGGGCAAATACAATCATTTATATTACTCCAATCATGTGGTTTAATATGCCTGCACCAATGGTTGAATGGTTTGATAAAATTCTATTGTATAACAAAACATTTATCATAACAGACGAATATGGAGAAGGAGGTCAAGTTCAAGCAGAAAAGTTTATGATTGTAACAACTTCTAACCTCAAAAAAAGTGACTTAGGTAAAGGTTTTGTTCTCAAAAATGCTTCAAACATAGATGCTATTTTACAACCTCTTATTATGACAAATAACTATTTGAGTATTCGTAATCAAATCTCGACATTTCATGCTGATAATGTTATTTCTGGCGATACAAATTGGATAGAGAAAGATTATATTGAACATTTAAATAAAAACTTTTAGTAAAAGGATTAATGAACAAAAGCGTATAACAAAGGCTATACGTAATTTGGGTAATCTGCTAATATTAAAGCTTATAGCATTAAATGAAATTAGTTGTAAATTAAAAAATAATCGTCTCAAAATCCCAAACTACGCTTACACAAATCGTTAGTGTCGCTAATACCGCATCTTTTTAAACAAATCCCAAAGCACAACACCAACACTTACCGAAATATTTAGCGAATGTTTGGTTCCAAACTGCGGAATTTCAATACAATAATCAGAGTTTGAAACAACTTCTTGCTGAACTCCTTTTACTTCGTTTCCAAAAACAACAGCATATTTTTGATTTGGTTCAATGGTGAAGTTTTGAAGCATTGTCGAATTTTCGGCTTGTTCAATACTGGCAATTTTAATATTTTCGGCTTTTAACTTTTCAATTAACCCAACTACATTTTCAACATGTTCCCATTCCACAGATTCTGTTGCGCCTAAAGCCGTTTTATGAATTTCTTTGTGAGGTGGTTGTGCTGTGATTCCGCATAAATATATTTTCTCAATAACAAAAGCATCACTAGTTCTAAAAACAGAACCCACATTATTCAAACTTCTAATATTATCAAGAATAACAATCAACGGAATTTTTGAAGTTTTTTTAAATCCGTCAACATCAATTCTATTGAGTTCACTATTTTTTAATTTGCGCATAATATAAATTGTTATTCCTGCAAAGTCAGGAATTTAGGTTAACACTTAGAATGGATTCCTGCCTTCGCAGGAATGACAAATAAATGAAATTCAGTTGCAAATTTAAGAGAAAAACATTCAATCTTTTTCAAAATATACGAAATCCTTCAAAACAGAAAATACCATTTCTAAAAACTAAAAAAATTACCGTAAATTCGCAATCAACTCTTAAACCACTCAACTTTGGCGAAGACTAAAAAGGTCACTCCTTTAATGAAACAATACAACACAATCAAGGCAAAATACCCTGATGCTATGTTGTTATTTAGAGTGGGGGATTTTTATGAAACTTTTGGGGAAGATGCTGTAAAAGCAGCCAAAATTTTAGGAATTATTTTAACCAAAAGGGGTGCAGGAAGTGAAACGGAAACGGCTTTGGCAGGTTTTCCGCATCATTCTATAAACACCTATTTACCTAAGTTGGTAAAAGCAGGGTGTAGGGTTGCTATTTGTGATCAGTTAGAAGA
>JAGLDM010000068.1 GCA_023145595.1 Flavobacteriaceae bacterium
CCTGGACAAATTGTGGGCTACCCTATTTTAGATTTAGAATATTTTTTTACTGACATTCATAAATACCTTCGCCTTTTAGAAGAAACTATTATTTTAACTATTGCTGAATACGGAATTATTGGCACACGTAGCGAAGGGGAAACAGGTGTTTGGTTAGATGTTGGCACTCCGTTTGCTCGTAAAATTTGTGCTTTAGGCGTTAGAGCCTCTCGCTGGATTACCATGCACGGATTTGCATTAAATGTAAATACCAATTTAGGCTACTTTGACCATATAATCCCTTGTGGAATCAAAGGAAAAGCGGTTACGTCTATGCAGTTAGAATTAGGTAAAGAAATAGATACCGAAGAAGTGAAAGAAAAAATAAAAAAGCATTTTTGCAAACTTTTTGACGCAAAATTCATCACTCCCTAATTTGTAGCTTTACTTATCTAAAACCGCAAATAAATCAACTTTCTTCGTTAAAATACACCTTATAATATTTCATCTTCTTTTCTTCATCATACCCTCTTTCAATATATTCTGATGCCGCATCTGGAGCATCTATATCCAATTTTATTTGAATATTAGTATCTAATTTTATTTCTGTCTTAATCTTTGCGCGTTGTTTTTTTAATACAATAGGAGAAACGGCAAAATCATTCATTACCAAAACATCATTCAAGGTTTCATAATGCTTTTTATAATCGTCGAATTGCTCTTTCTTTTTATCATCCTCCTCAAACAATTCTTCCTTAAAATCGTGGATATTTACGTTCTCATTCTCTTTGAAAAAGTCAACCGTATGCGCTAAAAACTTGCTTTTTTCTTGAATTCCAAAATCTTCTTTTATAATTTCATCAGAAAAGCTTTTACACATTTCCATATAATTTTGAGTATGCTGATTGCTATCATCTGCAAACTTGATATTCAAAAAATGCTGTGTCCAATATTGCGCATCATAGTTATTATTATCTACACTCAACACCACTTTACCTTCATCATCTGTAAAATTAACAATCAAACAACCTTTGTCTAATTTCTTTGTGCTGATTCCCTTTTGAACAAAAACATCGAAGTTATCTTCTTCTAAATAAGTTTGAAAAAAATCAATTTTATTTTCAATTTTAAAAATCCCGATAGCATTGGTAAGTGTTTCATTGTACTCAACATCTTCAAACAATGCAATGATCACATCTCCAATTTTTATTTGAGCAGAATTTGATTGCTCATACAAATGATTTACGATATGTTTTGAAACTTCAACAAAAGATTCGTCATCTTTAAAAACCTCAGAACTGTAAGTGTTTAATTCGTTCAATTCAATATTTGAATGATGACTAAAACGATAACTTTCAGCAATATTAGCAAATGGTTTTAGCAAAAAAGGCATCATTAACTCATAACTTTCTTGGTCAAATTTTAAGGCTTCTTTTGAAAAAACATTAGTAGCACTATTGAATTTATTTCCGACTTTATGAATAATAAACTTTGAAATTACGGCTCTATTTCTTTTAATCATTTTATTGAATTTTGAGGTAAGCAAATGTAAGCACAAATTATTGAAGGCGATTGTTATCCTTGACTATTTCAATTATTTTTACTAAGTTTACTTATCGTACGATAAAATTCATTCAAACAAAACCCCATTTTAAACACTATTTAATAATAGAACAACTATGGTGGAATCCGAAAAGCCTTACGAGTAGGAAAAATTTAAATTTATTGAAAAATGAAAAAAATAGCAAAAAAGGCATTGCCAGAAAACGGTTTAATGCAGCACTTAATAACAAATACTTAGAAAAGGTTTTAAATTTTTAGCCTCAATATCA
>JAGLDM010000069.1 GCA_023145595.1 Flavobacteriaceae bacterium
TTTTTTAATGGAGTTCTATCATCAACATTGGCTTGTGTAATGGTGAAGTTCAAGATTTCCCCTTTGTCGTTTATAATAATATGAAGTTTAAATCCATGAAACCATCCCATTGTAGATTTCCTTTGTTTGAAATACGGAGGCATTCCTTTTGAGTTTGTCTATTTTACGAATAGCGATTGATCTTTATAAAATTTCCCTTGCCAAGTATTTTTTTCAACTAGCTTTTTATCAATTTTCGCAACAATTTCAAAATTCTTGAGTCCGTTCCATTTGGGAGCAATCAATAGTTCTTGAGGAGCTTCACTTACAAAACGTTCAATAATGATGTCGGGACGTAATAATCCTACAAAACCTGTAATAAAATCTATATAACTTTCAGAAGTAAATAAGTTAAAGTCTCTAGGGTTTTGTTTGTATTGAAACGCCATTATAGATTGTTTTACAATTTGTAAATGGTGAAGTTTTAAGGTGTCAATAGGTAATTTGGAAATTTCTATAGCGTGGTTTAACAAATCTTCTTTTGTCTCACCAGGTAGGCCTATTATTAAATGAGCACCAAGATGAAAGCCTTTATCTTTACAAATTTCATAAGTGGCTTTTGTTTCTTCATAAGTATGACATCTATTAACTTTTTTTAACGTACTGTTCAAGGTGCTTTCAACACCAAATTCAAGAGAAATAAAATATCGTTTGGATAAAAATGATAAGTAATCAATAATTTCTTCGGAAATACAATCAGGTCGGGTACCAATTACTAAGCCTATAACATTAGGTACGCTTAAAGCTTCTTCATATTTTTTTTTAAGCGATTTAAAATCAGAATATGTGTTTGTGTATGCTTGAAAATAGGCTAAATATTGTTGAGCTTTGTATTTTTTAGAAAATCTGCTTATACCTTCTTCCAGTTGCTGTTTTATACTTTTTGTGGGTTCGCAATAATCAGGATTAAAGGTGCTGTTGTTACAATAGGTACAGCCACCATAGCCCTTAGAGCCATCTCTATTGGGACAAGAAAAGCCAATATCTAATGATATTTTCTGTACTCTCTCCCCAAACCTTGATTTAATGAATGAAGAGTAATCTAAATAACGTTTACCTGTAAATTGCATCTTAAAAAATGTGAGCTATATCCCTTTATTTAACCGTAATATTTGTCAACGGTTGGATGTGAATAGTTTCAATTAGTTATATCCGTTGATGCTGAAACGAGTTCAGCACATGTAAGCGAAATTCGTGTTTTAAAAATTAAGAAACAAACGAATCTAAAAGTTTAAGTATTTAATTTTTTGTGTTGTATTTTTACTTTTTAAAATACAAAAATGAAAATAGTAATATCACCAGCCAAATCCTTAGATTTTGAAAAACAAGTTTTAACAACAGATTTTACACAAGGGATTTTTCTGTCGGAAGCCGAAAAGTTAAATGCTGTATTAAAAAAGAAATCGGCTAAAGTACTTTCTGAATTAATGAAAATTTCTGACAATTTAGGGCAGTTAAATTTTGAGCGAAATCAGGCTTGGAGTCTTCCTTTTACTGCCGAAAATTCAAAACAGGCAATCTATGCTTTTAAAGGGGATGTATATATTGGTTTGGATGTGGAAACACTTTCGCAAGAGAAGTTAAGTCAGTTACAAGATAAATTGCGAATTATTTCTGGACAATACGGTATCTTAAAACCATTGGACCTAATGCAAGCCTATAGGTTAGAAATGGGAACCAAATTGAAAGTTGGAAAAAAAGAGAATTTATATCAGTTTTGGGGTGATGCTATTGTAAATGCGTTAAATGAAGAAATGAGTGATGACGAACTGTTTGTGAATTTAGCAAGTAATGAATATTTTAAAGCGGTAAAAGCAAAGCAATTAAAAGTAGACGTGATTACACCTGTTTTTAAAGATTATAAAAACGGCAAGTTAAAAGTCATAAGTTTCTTTGCTAAAAAAGCACGCGGAATGATGGTGAGATATATTATTGATAACGATGTTGAAACAGTAACAGGTCTCAAGGGATTTAATGTGGGTGGGTACGCCTTAGATAGTAATTTATCTACAGAAACAGAATTGGTTTTTACAAGATGATACATTTTAATGATAAATTATAATTGAATAATGAAAAATTGAATCGGATGTAAATGACTTGTTTAGACTCTTCGACACGCTCAGAGTGACAAGTTAGTTTACAGCATTTCAATTTGGATTAATATAATAATTAGACAAAAAATTTTCGTAAATTTACAAACACACACACAGCAATATGCACAAATTAAAAGTTTCCTTAGTCCTTATACTCTTTAGTATATTGTCTTCTTTCTCACAAGAAAACTTAAACGATTATAAATATATAATTATTCCTTCTCAATTTGATTTTCAAAAGAGTAAAGATTCTTTTCAGATAAATTCTTTGTTGAAATTCCTTTTTGAAAAAACCGACTTTGAAGTATATCTAGACACCGATAAATTCCCGGAAGAGTTGGCGAAAAACAGATGTTTGGGCTTGACTGCTAAATTAGATGATAATTCTAAAATATTTAGTGCGCGAACGAATATTGATTTGGTTGACTGTCAGAATAGAGTTGTTTATACTACTGCTGAAGGGGTGTCAAAAATGAAAGATATTAAGAAAGCCTATCATGAAAGTATAAGAAAAACTTTTGCTGAAATAGAGAAGTTAGAATACGCTTATAATCCTGTATCAGAGGTTGTTGCTGCGCCTGTTATTGCAAGTTCTTCAGGAAAAAACGATGTAGGTCAAGTGAACATAGATAATATAGTGCTATACGCCCAACCCACAGCAAACGGATACCAATTGGTAGATAGTACTCCGCAAGTTATCTATGTATTAAATAAAACGGCTGTCAAAGATGTATATTTAATAGAAGGTCAGGATGGTAAGGTGTATAAAGAAGGGGCGGTTTGGAAAATAGACACTTATGTTGATGGTAAATTAGAGACTAAGGAATTGAGTTTGAAATTCTTTTAGAATAGGTTTCAATTCGTTAAATACGACTAATACTTATACTTTTTCCAGCGTTTCTTTAAAAATTCCCGAAATAAATTTTCTCGTTGATTATTTCCTGGGTCATATAATTTTGTTGCACTAATCTCTTCTGGTAAAAATTCTTGTTCAGCAAAATTACCAGTGTAGCTATGCGAATATTTATAGTCTGCACCATAATTCAAGTCTTTCATTAACTTGGTTGGCGCATTTCTTAAATGCAGCGGAACCGATAAATCTCCTGTTTCTTTCACCAATTGTTGTGCTTTTCCAATGGCCTCATACGATGCGTTACTTTTGGGTGAATTTGCTAAATAGATAGCACATTGACTTAAGATTATCCGTGATTCCGGATAGCCAATCGTGCTTACTGCTTGAAACATATTATTAGCCATAATAAACGCAGTCGGGTTTGCATTTCCAATATCTTCTGAAGATAAAATAAGTAATCGCCTAGCAATAAATTTTAAATCTTCACCACCTTCAATCATTCTTGCTAACCAATAAACGGCTCCGTTAGGATCACTCCCTCGAATAGATTTGATAAAAGCCGAGACAATATCATAATGTTGTTCTCCTGTTTTGTCATACCGAGCCATATTTTTTTGAACTCGATCTAGCACATATTTGTCAGTGATGGTAATCGTTTTTTTATCTGAAGAAGAAACTAGCAATTCAAAAATATTGAGTAGTTTTCTAGCATCTCCTCCTGAAAGGCGAATTAACGCATCAGTTTCTTTTAATTTAATTGTCTTTTTTGAAATTTCAAGATCTTCTTTAATCGCTCTTTTTAGGAGTAGAATTAAATCTTCTTCCGAAAACGAATTTAAAATATAAACCTGACAACGAGATAATAGGGCAGGGATCACCTCAAAACTCGGGTTTTCTGTGGTTGCACCAATCAAAGTAACCCATCCTTTTTCAACAGCTCCTAATAGAGAATCTTGCTGTGATTTACTAAATCGGTGAATCTCATCAATAAATAAAATAGGGTTTTTAGTCGTAAATAACCCTCCACTTTGTTTTGCTTTTTCAATGACCTCACGGACATCTTTTACTCCAGAATTGATAGCGCTCAACGCATAAAAAGGGCGTTTAGATTCCTTTGCAATGATATTGGCTAAAGTGGTTTTCCCAATACCTGGAGGTCCCCAAAGTATAAATGAAGGAATAAGCCCATTTTTAATATGCTGGGTTAAATAACCCTTTTCGCCCACCAAATGTTGCTGACTTATATAGTCATCTAATGTCTTTGGACGTATGCGTTCTGCTAATGGTTCATTCATCGCATAAAAATAATAGAATTATATGTAGATTTGTATAAGAACAGACACTATTTCAGATAATTTAAAAAAGGAAGTGTTTTTGTTGTGTCAAAGCCATGGATGATTTAAATATTTTTAAATACAGTCGACGTGTTTTTATAGTTCCACTCATAGCAGTATTTTTAATCTGGTTTGTGTATTGGGTAGAGTGGGCATACGGCTATAATTTTGTTCGTTACGGAATATATCCTCAAAAATTAAGTGGATTAAAAGGTGTTATTTTTTCTCCTTTTATACATAGTGGTCCCAAACATCTATTTAATAATTCCATTCCGTTAGCAGTATTGTTAGCGTCCTTATTCTTTTTTTATAAAGAGATTGCAATAAAAATTTTGTTCTTCGGAACGATATTCACGGGAATATTAACTTGGTCGTTTGCCAGAAACTCATATCATATTGGAGCAAGTGGAGTGGTGTATATGCTCGTAAGTTTTATTTTTTTTAGTGGAATCTTGCGGAAACATTATCGATTAGTGGCACTGTCATTGGTAATGGCATTTTTGTACGGAAGTATGATATGGTATGTGTTTCCAATTAAAGAGCGAATCTCGTGGGAAGGACACCTTTCTGGATTTATAGTTGGGTTGATTTTAACCTATGTTTATAAAAAGTCCGGGCCTCAAAAAGAGGAGTATCAATTCAAAAAAACAGCCTTTGATCTACTATTTGATGAAAATGGGAATTACAATCCGCCAGAGGAAGAAGATGAAGTTAGTTGATAGTTTTTAGTGGCAGTATTCAGTCTCAGTTTTCAGTTGCAGTATTCAGT
>JAGLDM010000007.1 GCA_023145595.1 Flavobacteriaceae bacterium
CTACTTCAGAAAAAGCAATTGAAGAAAAACGAAGAAACTCAACTGCTAGAAGATGTGATTTGTTTGGTGTTTTTAAATTTCTATTTTGAAAAATTTTCCTCAAAATATGCGGAAAACAAACTGATCGATATCATTCAGAAAACATGGGCTAAAATGTCTGAAAAAGGACATGAAGCAGCCTTGAAATTGAACTTTTCTGACAGCGCATTAGCGCTAATCAAAAAAGCATTGGCATAAAACCCTTGAATATTTTCAATTGTTGATGAACGATTAATGGCAAAACAAAACCAACATAACGAATTAGAAAAACTTTTCTTTCAAAAAATAGATCGGATTTTTATTTTAATAATTATTGTCGTTTCCTTTTTACTTTTCGCGATTTACCGATTAATTGAAACGGGAGTGTCAAATTGGTTTATTTTCACTCTAATACTCATTCCTCTAGTTTTAATTGGAAGCTTTTTATTGATTAAATCCCACCTGAATCAACTTCAAAACAAATTCAATAGTTTAAAAAATTCCAAACAAGAAGTTGTCAGCAAAATGAAAGGGCTCGAAGAGTTATACATTTCAAAAGAGGAATCTTTGTTAGAACTGAAAGAATTAAATTACGCAATAGACAATACAGCCTTATTTGTGAGTGCTAATTCCGATGGAAATGCACTTTATATGAGTAAAAAATTTCAAAATTTATTAGGATTAACACCTAGCAAAATAAAAGGAGCCGTTGAAGAATTGATTACAATAGATGATGGCAAACGCACCTATCTTAAAGAACTTATTCATAATAGAAAAAGAATTCATACTGAAGAAATTCAAATCACCACCTACAAAGAAAAATCACTTTGGTTGGAAATATCCATTATTCCACTTAGTAGAATTCGTTTAAAACAAAAGACCTTAATTTTATGTTCTAACATTACTAAAAGGAAACTGAACGAAGTAGAATTAGAAAAAGCAAACAGCGAGAAATACCAACAAAAAATACAATTACAACAAACTATTTCTAGCAAAATTATTGAAGCCCAAGAAGATGAGCGCAAACGTATTGCAAAAGACATTCATGACGGAATTGGTCAAATGCTCACTGCCTTAAAATTTAATATAGAAGGTATAAATATTGATAATACAAAATCTCTTCCAAAAAGAATAGAAGCCTTAAAAGATCTATCTAAAGAGTTGATACTTGGAGTGAGAATGGCTACTTTTAATTTAACTC
>JAGLDM010000070.1 GCA_023145595.1 Flavobacteriaceae bacterium
GGAGCAATTTTATCATTTTCTAAGGCCTTTTTTACAGCACAATTTGGCTCTTTTTGATGCAAACAATTATTAAACTTACAATCCTTTTTTAAGGCGAATAATTCGGGAAAGTAATCTGTGATCTCATGTGGCTCAAAATCAACTACTCCAAAACCTTTAATTCCCGGAGTATCTATAATAAAACCTCCAAATGATAATTCATGCATTTCTGCAAAAGTAGTGGTGTGCTGCCCTTGTTTGTGTTGCGAAGAAATTTCGGCAGTTTTAATATTTACTGTCGGTTCTATAGCGTTAACCAATGTACTTTTTCCAACACCAGAATGTCCAGAAAACATAGTTACTTTATCCTTCATCAAATCACGAACAGCATCTATATTGAACCTTTCTGTAGCTGAAATCTCTACACATAAATAGCCAATATCTGAATATATCTGATGCAATTCCTCAACCATTTCTAATTGCTGCTCTGCATAAGAATCTATTTTATTAAATAATAAGACCGCAGTGATACTATATGCTTCTGCTGTTGCTAAAAAACGATCTATAAATCCTGGAAATGTAGGCGGATTATCAATGGTTACCAATAAAAAAGCAATATCAATATTGGCAGCGATAATATGCGTTTGTTTGGATAGGTTGACCGATTTACGAACGATGTAATTTTTTCGATCATGAATTTTGCTTACAATCCCTGTTTCTTTGGATTCTTCTAATTTAAAATCGACAATATCCCCTACTGAAATCGGATTGGTACTTTTAATCCCTTTCATTCTGAATTTACCCGGAATACGGCACTCATAAAAGTCCCCTATATCGGTTCTAACGGTGTACCAACTTCCAGTCGATTTTGTAACAAGTCCGGTCATAAATAAATTACGTGATTTTAATTACAAATAAACGAATTTAGAAACAAGAAAATGTTTATATTCGTTATTAATTTAAAAACTAACATTATGAAAAAAGTTATTTTCATTGCCCTTTTTATGATTTTTGCAACAATCGAAACGAATGCACAAATCGAATACAAAGTAATTACAAGTGTTGAATCCTTAGTAACAAGTGGAATGGGTAGATCGCGAATTATAGACGCAACTGATTCTAAAAACTACGAAGACTTCACTAGCGTTAGAACGGATGACAAAAAAACTGATAAAAGAAATAAATCAGACAGAGAAGCCATAAGAATTCGAAATTTTGAAGAAACAAAACTTTTAAACTTTTATAATGTAGCTGGTATTCGTTTTCAAAATATTGCCGCAAATGATGCTGTTATCACTTCAAAAATAAATAAACTAACGGAAGAAGGTTGGGAACTCGCTTTTATCAACACAGGTGTTGAGAGTGATGCTGGTAAAGGTGATGGTAACGCCCTTTTTATTACGCGTTATACCTTTAAACGAAATAAAAAATAGTTAAGAAATAAATCACAAAAAAAAGACTCAACGAAAGTTGAGTCTTTTTAAATATCACTGGAGCCTAAATTATATTGCTGCATCAATTTTTTGTGTGTACGTGCTTTTTGGAGCAACTCCAACTTGCTTATCTACAACTTCACCATTTTTAAATAACAAAACAGTAGGGATGTTACGTACCCCGTATTTTGCTGCAAATTCTTGATTTGCATCTACATCTACTTTACCTACAACTGCTTTACCTTCATATTCTGTAGCGATCTCTTCAATGATTGGTCCAACCATTCTACAAGG
>JAGLDM010000071.1 GCA_023145595.1 Flavobacteriaceae bacterium
CCATTTCTGTCCAGTTACTAATTGGAAAGGCTCTAAAATGCTCTCCCTCAAAATACTTTCCATTAAAGATATTCCATAACTCTGGACGTTGGTTCTTAGGATCCCACTGCCCAAAATCATCACGGTGAGAAAAGAAACGTTCTTTCGCTCTTGCTTTTTCTTCATCGCGACGACCACCTCCAATGGCACAGTCAATTTTATTGCTTTCAATAGCATCTAATAAAGTACCTATTTGCAAAGCATTTCTCGTAGCACTTTTACCCTTTTCTTCGGTAACACGTCCTTCGTCAATAGATTCTTGTACAGAGCCAACGATTAAGTTTACTCCTAATTCTTTAACAACATCATCTCTAAACTGAATTGTTTCCGGGAAATTATGACCCGTATCAACATGCATTAAAGGAAATGGAATTTTTGCAGGATAAAATGCTTTTTTAGCCAAATGCGCTACTACAATCGAATCTTTTCCTCCAGAAAACAAAATCACTGGATTTTGAAATTGCGCCCATACTTCACGTAAAATAAAGATAGCTTCGCTTTCTAATTCGTCTAAATAATTTAAATAATATTTACTCATGGTTGAGTTTTAATTTTGGTGTTATATAATCAAGTATCTTTTTTACTGATTCCTCTATCGTTTTTTCTTCTGTTTTAATTTCAATAGCAGGGTTTTTTGGAGCCTCGTAAGGAGCCGATATCCCTGTCATGTTTTTAATCTCCCCCGCACGTGCCTTTTTATACAAACCCTTAACATCTCGCCTTTCACATTCCGAAAGACTCGTATTTATAAAGACTTCGACAAAGTTACTTGAATTTACAACATCTTCAACCTTTTTCCTGTTAACTCTATAAGGAGATATAAAGGAAGCAACAACAACAACTCCTGCATCAATAAATAAGTTAGCTACTTCGGCAACTCTTCGTATGTTTTCTGCTCTGCATTTTGGGTCAAATTCAAGGTCCTTATTGATTCCTCTGCGGATATTATCACCATCTAATAAATAGGTTTTAACACCCAACGCGTGTAACTCTACTTCTACACGATTCGCTATTGTTGACTTTCCAGACCCCGAAAGCCCTGTAAGCCAAATCACAAAAGAATTGTGCTGGTTCATTTTTCTTCTATCTTCAATAGAAATTTGATAGTTATGTGGAATAATATTATCCATTATCCTGTTTTTTCCTTTTGTCTAATCCAAAACTCGATTTATACCAAATCCGTTCATGAAAATAATACAATCCCATTTTAATTACAGCTTCTGTTAAGGCTACTCCTGTGGCTTTTTCAATTGCTAAGTGGTCATCCCTAAAAAAGAAATAAGCAATAACAAAAGTAGTTAATGACGCAATAACCCTCCAGGTAATCGTTTTTGCCAAGTGCCTTTTTTGTGATATATCTGCCATTTGTTTTACGTTTAAAATGTTTTATTGCGTTTGCAAACTTAACGAATATTTTATTAGTCTACTAATTTAATAGGGTTTGTCTGCAAATAAACCACGGATTCAATAAATTCTTCTTATTATATAATAAAGGTTCTTTTGTTTCTTCTGAAATAACTTCAACTCCAACCGAATTACAAATTGCTTGTCCAGCCGCTGTATCCCATTCCATCGTCGGCGCAAAACGCGGATACACGTCTGCATTTCCTTCAGCAACCAAACAAAATTTTAAAGAACTTCCTTTGGAAACGATTTCTACTTCCTTTCCTTTTGATTTTAAATGTGCCACATAATCTAAAGTTTCTTGACTCATGTGCGATCTACTCCCAACTACTCTAACAAAATTAGAATTTTCAATATTTGGTTTTAATAACATCTTTTTTTCTAAAACTTTCTCAACAGCAGTATCATGAATGTCTAAAACCACTTTAAACCCTTGTTGTTTATTTACCTCGCCAAAATAAAGTGTTCTTGAAACAGGTACATAAATTACACCCAGAATAGGTTTCCCTTTTTCTATAAGTGCTATATTGACTGTAAACTCCCCATTTCTTTTGATAAATTCTTTAGTACCATCAACAGGATCCACTACCCAACATAAATTCCAATTTTTCCGAATTGAAAAATCTATTTGTTTATTTTCTTCACTAATAATTGGAATTTCTGTAGGAACTAAAAGGGAATTGATAATCTCATTTGCTGCAGTATCTGCTTGTGTTAATGGTGAATTATCTCCTTTAAACTTAACAGCAAAATCTGCACCACCATATACTTGCATAA
>JAGLDM010000072.1 GCA_023145595.1 Flavobacteriaceae bacterium
GGAATAAAAATTCCGCCCGTAGAATTTACAGCATCTACAACCACTTTAAAATTTGCTTTTTTGATAGCAGTCACATCAACCAATTCAAGATTTAAAACTTCTTGAATGTGCTTCTCTACATATTTATTGTTTTTCTCATACGTTCCTATGTCATCAACATCAGAAAATTCTACAGTATTACTTTCTGCTATTTCTAAAATTTCTTGTCCGTCTGCCCCATTTAAAAACTCCCCTTTTTCATTTAATAATTTTAAGGCATTCCATTGTTTTGGATTGTGAGAAGCTGTTATGATTATTCCGCCATCAGCATTTTCAAGTGCAACTGCAATTTCAACAGTAGGTGTTGTTGACAACCCTAAATCGATTATATCAATTCCTACGCCAGTCAAGGTGTTTGCTACTAAAGAACTAATCATTTTACCCGAAATTCGAGCATCTCGACCAATAATTACGGTTAATTTCTCTTTGTCTGAATTTCGTTTCAACAACCAAGTTCCATAAGCCGCAGCAAATTTAACAGCATCTAAAGGGGTTAAATTGTCTCCTGCTTTCCCGCCAATGGTTCCACGTATTCCTGATATTGATTTTATTAAAGTCATATTGTTTTTTTTAGCATTACAAATATAAGTCATTTTACCGCTTTTAATCATTCTTAAAACTCATAATAAGACGTGTTTAAAATTAATTACTATCTTTATACTTCAAACTAGACTAATAATCAACATATTAGTTTTTATTTTCTAACTAAAAAATTTACATATGAAAAAATTAGTAGCAGAGTTTATTGGAACGGCATGGCTTGTTCTTGGTGGTTGCGGTGCAGCAGTTCTTGCGGCTGGAGTCCCAGGAGTTGGGATAGGTCTAGTTGGGGTTTCCTTGGCTTTTGGTCTTACCGTATTAACAGGAGCGTATGCTTTAGGACACATTTCTGGAGGGCATTTTAATCCAGCAGTTTCTATCGGATTATGGGCTGGAGGAAGGTTTGACAAAAAAGACCTATTGCCTTATATAGGTGCACAAGTAGCAGGAGGTGCAATTGGTGCAGGAATCTTATATTTAATTGTAAGTAGTTCTCCCACTTTTACAGGAGTTGGAACTGATATGGGTGCTTTTGCAACTAACTTTTATGATGCAGATGTTTACGGTGTAAACTTTGGAATGGTAGGAGCATTAGTCACTGAAATTGTAATGACATTTATGTTTTTGATTATAATATTAGGAGCTACTCACAAAAATGCTTCTCCAGGGTTTGGAGGAATGGCTATTGGGTTGGCTTTAACATTAATTCACTTAATAAGTATTCCTGTAACCAATACATCGGTGAATCCTGCAAGAAGTACAGCTGTTGCAATTTTTGCAGAAGCGAATGCAATGGGACAATTATGGCTGTTTTGGGTTGCGCCAATTATTGGAGCCGTTTTAGCCGGAATAGTTTATAAATATCTATCTCCTGAAGAATAAAATATTTTAACACACTATTTACTTTTACTCCCAAAATATTATTTTTAATATTTTGGGAGTTTTATATAAGTATGAATCAAGTGCATACCTTTTTGTATTTTTGAAGTATGAATCAATCAGATTTTATCAACTTAATAAATACAAAAATCACATCCTATAGAGAGTATCGAATAAAATATGCAAAGATTGTACTTGCGGACAAAAATCTCTTTTTACCGCTACTTCAAACTTCTTTTGATGAAACTAATGAAGCTTCCGTCCGAGTTTCGTGGGTTATAGATTATGTAATGCGAGAAAAACTAGATTGGCTTTACCCCCACTTAGATTATTTTGTTGCAAATATTTCCAAAGTAAAACACGATAGTATTGTACGTCCAATGGCTAGAACATGTGAGTTATTAGCAAAGGCATATACTTCTAAAAACGATTTGGCTATCAAAAATTATTTGACAAACATTCATATTGAAAAAATTATAGAAACAGGTTTTGACTGGATGATTACGGAACAAAAAGTTGCTGTAAAGGCTTATTCTATGGAAACGTTGTTTCTGTTCGGAAAAGAATTTGATTGGGTACACCCAGAATTACAATTAATACTAGAGCAAGAAATTCCGAATGGAAGTCCGGCTTACCAAGCAAGAGGAAAGAAAATTTTAAAATGGATCGAGAAGTTCACGAAATCAAACGGAATACTGAACACTGAGACTGAACACTGAATACTAAAATTAGTTCTTTGGAATTCCCTTTAGATATGGTATTTTTGTAATTCAACAAAACACACTATGACCTTAAATCCATTAAACGCTATATCTCCTATTGATGGGCGTTACAGAAGTAAAGTAGAAAATTTTTCACCTTATTTTTCCGAAAAAGCTTTAATCAAATATCGCGTACAAGTAGAAATTGAATACTTTATTGCACTTTGCGAAATTCCGTTGCCACAATTGGCAAATTTCGATAAAAGCTTATTTCCTGAATTGCGCAAAATTTATCAAGTTTTTTCTGATGAAGATGCTCAAAAGATTAAGGATATTGAAAAAGTAACCAACCATGATGTAAAAGCGGTTGAATATTTTATCAAAGAAAAATTCGATACGATTGGTGGTTTAGATGCTTCTAAAGAATTTATTCATTTCGGACTTACTTCACAAGACATCAATAATACTGCAGTTCCGCTTTCATTAAAAGAAGCGTTAATTGACGTGTATTATCCAATGTTAGAGGAATTAAAGTCTAAATTAGAATCTTTATCTGAAGATTGGAAAGATATTTCTATGTTGGCTAGAACACACGGACAGCCAGCATCTCCTACTCGATTGGGAAAAGAAATCTACGTTTTTGTTGAACGAATTAATCAGCAGTTAAAAGGATTGAAAACCATTCCACACGCTGCAAAATTTGGGGGAGCCACAGGAAATTACAATGCACACCAAGTAGCCTATCCTCAAAATGATTGGAAAGCATTTGGAACTAGTTTTGTTGAAGAAGGCTTAGGATTACACCACTCATTCCCTACAACTCAAATAGAGCATTACGATCACATGGCGAGTCTTTTTGATGGATTAAAACGTATAAATTCTATTTTAATTGATTTAAATAGAGATATTTGGACCTATATTTCTACAGATTATTTTAAACAAAAAATTAAAAAGGGAGAGATTGGTTCTTCGGCAATGCCACATAAAGTAAATCCTATTGACTTCGAAAATTCTGAAGGAAATTTAGGAATGGCAAATGCTATTTTTGAACACTTATCTGCAAAATTACCTATTTCGAGATTACAACGTGATTTAACAGATTCTACCGTTTTAAGAAATATTGGAGTTCCTTTAGCACATACGACTATTGCTTTTTCCTCAACTTTAAAAGGCTTAAATAAATTGTTACTGAACAAGCCTGCTTTTGAAAGAGATTTAGAAAATAACTGGGCAGTTGTTGCTGAGGCAATTCAAACTATTTTAAGACGTGAGGCTTATCCAAACCCATACGAAGCCTTAAAAGGACTGACGAGAACTAACGAGAAAATTACCCGAGAATCAATGGCTAATTTTATTGAAACGTTGGATGTTAGCGAAAAAATTAAAAAGGAATTAAGAGTTATTACTCCTTCTAATTTTACAGGAATTTAACAAAAAAAATGTTTGAAATATAGTGCTGTGTAGTACTGTTTCATGTACAAAAAAAAGTCCCTTACCATTCTTGATTTCAGAAAAGGGGTTTTTGAAATTCCCGGTAGAGAACCCTTTGAAAAAAAACAACCTTCAAAAGAACCAATTCTAGTTAAAAATACCAGAATTAAATCAAACCTATATAATTTTAGCATGTTTGTATTTACTCTAATTAATTGGATTATAAATACTTAATTACATAAATGTAATAAGTTTAAATATTTGCAATTTTTTAACATTATATTTAATAGTATTAACCTATCTATTTCTACTTTTGACTTGAATAGAAACTGTCTTAAAATGACTATATCATAAAGTGATAAAAAGAAATTCATACAAACTCATTTCAATTTGGATTGTAATTATTATGTTACTTCCTATGGGTGTGCAATTTGCACATTCATTAGAAAATCATACACATAAAGAATGCGATGAAAAGAATATTCTGCATTTTCATGACAAGAGTTTAGATTGTGAATTCAATCATTTTTTATTAAATCACAATACACCTCTACAACTAGAGGTCTTTGAGTTGGAACCCCCTTCACAGACTACTGTTACTCCTCTATACTTTGTTTTTTCGAGTAAGGAAACTACTCTCTTTTCTAAATCATCAAGAGCACCTCCTACTGTTATTATTTAACTCGGTAACCCCAGTTTTAATTAAATAATAACATTCTAATGAAAATCATTTTACAAGCCCTATTTTTAATAGGCTTTAGTCTTATTGGCTACACCCAAGTTTCCATCAGCGGAACAATAACAGATCACGAAAATAATCCATTATTTGGAGTAGATATTTATGCTCCAAATAATCATATTGCTACAACTTCCAACATCAATGGAAACTATGAATTCTATAATTTACCTCACGGAGAAATAACAATTATATTTTCTTATGTCGGATTTAAATCAGCACAAAAAATCATAAATATACATGAAGATAGAAGCGGTTTTAATATCGTTTTGGAAGAGGCTATATTTCATATTGATGAAGTAATTATTTCTACACCATTCAACAGATTACAATCACAGAATGTTATGAAAGTTGAACTTGCGACTGTAAAAGAAATAAAAAAGAAAGGTGCCATTACCCTTATAGAAGGCCTAGAAACAGTTCCTGGAGTAACACAAATATCAACAGGATCCTCTATTGGAAAACCTGTAATTAGGGGCTTAAGTGGAAACCGAGTATTGGTTTATGCACAAGGAGTTCGCTTAGAAAACCAGCAATTTGGAGATGAACACGGGTTGGGGCTAAACCAAGCCGGAATTGAAAGCGTAGAAGTTATTAAAGGACCTGCCTCTCTACTCTATGGATCTGATGCCTTAGGAGGTGTTCTCTATTTTAATCCAGAAAAATTTGCGGCAACCAATTCTTTTAAAAGTGATTTCGGTCAACAATATTACAGCAATACGCAAGGGATTAATACTAATTTTGGATTGAAACAATCTTATGATCATTGGAAGTATTTAATTCGGGCTGCATATGATACACATGTAGATTATAAAATACCTAATAAAAACCGAGTTACTAATACGCGTTATAATGAATTAAACATTAACACTGGACTTGGCTATAACAGTAAGTTCGTTTCTAGTGAACTTCGGTATAATTACAATCATTTGAATGTTGGGCTTACCGAAGGTATTCATGAACAATCTACCAGTAGAACTTTAGAGAATCCTTATCAAAAAATAAACAATCACATATTGAGTTTACACAACCATATTTATTTTGACACCTCAAAATTGGATGTAGATTTGGGGTATATCTTTAATGACAGAAATGAATTTGAAGATGAACATGGCCACCCATCAACAGGTACTGAAGAACTCCCCGCACTAAGAATGAAATTAAAAACCTTTAATTATGATCTTAAATATCACTTTCCCAAATTTAATACCATTGAATTAATTGGTGGCTTGCAAGGAATGTCACAAACCAATAGAAATTTAGGCGAAGAAATGTTAATTCCCAATGCAAATATTAATGATGTTGGGACATTTGCAACCGCAATTATTGATTTTGAAAATAGCGCTCTTATGGCTGGGCTACGGTTTGATTATCGAAAAATTGAAACGGAATACCACGAAGTACATCACGACCATGAAATTCATGTATTTGAAGCATTAGACAAGAATTATAATAGCTTCACCGCTTCTGCTGGTTATAAATTTAATTTATCAGAAAAAATAACCACGCGTCTAAACTTAGCTAGCGGATTTAGATCTCCCAATTTAGCCGAATTGACTTCAAATGGAATACACCATGGGACTAACAGATTTGAAAAAGGAGACCCAAATCTTGAGAAAGAACAAAATTTTCAAACAGATGTTTCTTTTGAATACAAAAATGACCACTTTAATTTTTATATCAATGGATTTTATAATGTCTTGAATAATTATATTTATATAAATCCCACTGGTGCAGTAGAAGATGGTGCTCCTGTCTATAAATACATTCAGGAAAATGCTGATTTGTATGGCGGTGAAATCGGAGTTCATCTACACCCACACCCATTAGATTGGTTGCATCTAGAAAGTTCATTTGAAACAGTTACAGGGAAGCAAAACAACGGTAACTATTTACCGTTGATTCCTGCTAATAAATGGAATAACTCGGTTAGAACAGAGTTTAAAATAAATAATTGGTTACAGAATGGTTACACTTCTATCAACACAATATCAACTTTTAGCCAAAGCAATGTCAGTAATTTTGAAACTCCAACTAGCAGTTATACGCTTCTAAATTTAGGTGTTGGAGGTCAAATAAATCTTTCAAATATTACTTTTAACCTAACTGCAAATTTGAACAACGCTCTTAACAAAAGTTATATCTCACATTTATCTCGGTTAAAAGTTTATGACATTGATAATATTGGACGGAATTTTATACTCGGAATCAATTTTAATTTATAATTATTGACACAGTTTTTTAAATCATCATTCTATCTTTGTTGCTATATTTACCTTCGTAAATGACCAA